>CAYUJK010000149.1:0-3417 GCA_964444895.1 uncultured Roseivirgaceae bacterium | reverse complement strand
TTCCGGCGTGAACGTAAAACAAAACTCATGTTGAATGATAACTATCAAAATTCAAAATATAGTGACATGGTCTCCATCCCCCTTGATGTACAAGGCAAAAACACCATCTTTTCAAGTTGACGTTTTTTGTTTATTTTTAAACTTATGGAAAAAAGAGTACCCTGGGACGTTCACTTAAAACACAAAAGAGATTGGAAAAACGCCCTTGATACCATTCTTGAGGAAGGTATGCAGAAGGGCATGGAAAAGGGCATGGAAAAGGGCATGGAAAAGGGTATGGAAAAGGGCATACAGAAAGGCATGGAAAAAGGTGTGGAAAAAGGAAGAGAAGAAGGTCGGGAAATAAGAAACCGGGAAATTGCTAAAAACCTCAAGAAATCCGGGGTTGACCTTTCTGTTATCGCCGAGGCCACAGGGTTAGACATAAAGGAGATAGAAGAAATATAGTATTTTTATCATTCACCAACTGTGGCAATATGGGGTACATGGGTTTTGGCTTAAGAAAGGAAGATTATAAACGGAAGCCGAAAACCGTTTTTAATAGACAGAAAGAATTGTATGGCGATAAGCTGGAAAAATACCCAAAATTTTCTCGCGGCATTCCTCTCAAAAAACACTACGAAGATTTAGAAAATTTTAAAGACCGGAGGAGAAATCGGTCTAAAGTCAGCGACTCTATTATCGGCATTCTGGCTGCTTTAGCTATTATTTTCCTGATTTGGACAATGGCTTACTGGCTTGGCGAAAATTTCAGCAGATAACATTTAATTTGAATCCTCCTGTGCCTTTTTCCATCCCACCATCATTCCATTATTCCTATTCCTGCCGCCACCAATTTTACCGGGATAAACTTAAACGTAGGGCAATGGCTCTTGTGGGCAACGCTATCTACTGACACCAGCACGTTGGTTTCTGGAAAATAGGAGGCCAGGCAGCCTTCGGGAATATCGTAGTCCACCAGGGTAAAGTCCCGGGCTACGCGCGGCTTGCCATCTTCAAACAAGCTGTGGATATCTACCTTATCGCCATTTTTTAAGCCCAATTTTTCCCGGTCTGCCGGGTTGATCATCACCACGCGACGGTTGTTGCGGATGCCCCGGTAGCGGTCGTTGTTGCTATATACCGTGGTGTTGTACTGGTCGTGGGAGCGGATGGTCATCAGCCGGAACTGTCCTTCGGGAAGATCGAGCTTTGGCGCTTCATTGATGGAAAAGATGGCTTTTGAGGTGGAAGTTTTCCATTCCCTCTCCCCGGCGGTATTCCTCAGGTAAAAGCCTCCGGGTTCTTTGATTCGCTCGTTGTAATTTTTAAAGGCCGGCAGCACTTCTTCGATTTTTTCCCTGATGCGGCTGTAATCGGCTACCAGGTAGTTCCAGTCTACTTTTCCTTTTCCATTCAGGGTGGCTTTGGCTATTCCCGCCACGATGGCCGGCTCTGACATTAGGTGTTCGGAGGCAGGGTTGTTTTTGCCCGTAGAAGCGTGCACCATACTCATTGAGTCTTCTACAGTTACCGACTGCAGGCCTCCTGCCTGATAGTCAGCCTCGGTGCGGCCCAGGCAGGGGAGTATCAGCGCTTTCTTTCCGTGGATAATATGGCTTCGGTTCAGCTTGGTGGTGATGTTTACCGTTAGCTCGCACTGCCGAAGGGCCTGTTCCGACAATTCAGTGTCCGGTGTGGCGGCAGCAAAATTACCTCCCATGCCTATGAAAACTTTTGCTTTTCCCTCGGCCATCGCTTTAATGGCGTGTACTACGCTGTAGCCTTCTTTTTGAGGGGGAGAGAATTCAAATGCCTGGCCTAACCTCTCCAAAAATTCTTTTTTTGGCCTCTCCCAAATTCCCACTGTGCGGTTGCCCTGCACATTGCTATGGCCCCGCACCGGGCAGGCGCCAGCGCCAGGCTTCCCAATATTTCCTCTCAACAAAAGCAAATTCACTAACTCCTGGATGGTAGCCACCGAGTGTTTGTGCTGGGTGAGTCCCATAGCCCAGCAGATGATAACATTGTCGGATTGGATGTATATTTCAGCTGCTTCTATGATCTGCTCCTTCGTGAGCCGGCATTCGTTTACCAGGAAATCCCAGTCGAGGTTGCGGACGAATTCCCGGTACTCTTCAAAGTGTACCGTGTGCTGGAGGATAAAAGCTTTGTCGAGAATATCGCCCTTCGTCTCTTCCTGCTCCAGGATGTATTTGATCATCCCCTGAACGAAGGCCTGGTCACCGCCGGTAACTGGCTGGTAGTAGTGCGTGGAAATACCCGTGGCGCTTCCGGTGAGCATTTGCCCCACTGCCTGAGGATGGATGAAGTCGATCAATCCCTTTTCTTTCAGGGGGTTTACACTGATGATTTTAGCGCCACGCTTCCGTGCCTTTTGCAACTCGCCCAACATGCGGGGGTGGTTGGTGCCGGGGTTTTGCCCTATGATGTAGATAGCGTCAGCCTTTTGAAAATCATCGAGGGTAACTGTGCCCTTGCCCACGCCGATCACCTCGTTCAGCGCAGAGCCAGAAGACTCATGGCAGAGGTTGGAGCAGTCGGGAAAGTTATTGGTGCCAAAAAGCCTTCCGAAAAGCTGGTATAGAAAAGCCGCTTCGTTGCTGGTACGGCCTGAGGTGTAGAATACGGCCTCATCGGGAGATGAAAGTTTATTCAACTCCTCGCCAATCGTTTGAAAAGCGTCTTCCCATGAAATCGGCTCATATTTATCGGTTTGTGAGTTATAACTCATGGGTTCGGTAAGTCGCCCATTGCTTTCCAGCCACAAGTGCTCTTTGGTTTCCAGTTCTTTGAGGGTGAACTGCTGAAAGAATTCCCGGGTCACTTTCTTTTTTGTGGTTTCGGCGGCGATGGCTTTTACGCCGTTTTCGCAAAACTCTACTATGGAGCGGTCAGAAGGATCGGGCCAGGCGCAGCCCGGGCAGTCGAAGCCCTTTACCTGGTTGGCGCTGAAAAGAGATTTCAGGGTGTTGGTACCTTCTTTAAGTACGATTTTCGTAGCGGAGTTAACCGCACCCCACCCGCCGGTGGGCGAGTCATACGGATGTTCTTTTGCTTCAGTGGACATATTGCTCAGTGTGGGTAACATGTTGAACATGGGAATACACGGTGGCCCTGCCATCGCGGCAAAAGGCAATCAACGTCATACCGGCTTTTTCCGCCATTTCCGCACTCAGCGAAGAGGGGGCGGAAACGGCAATAAGGTAAGGGATGGAAGCTTTGGCTGCCTTGGCCACTATTTCATACGAAACCCGTCCACTTACCAGCAGGCACTCGGCTTCGGTTAATTTGTTGGAAAGCAGCAATCCACCAATGACTTTATCCACGGCATTGTGGCGGCCTATGTCTTCAAAGCTATTGATCAAATTTCCCTGGATATCGAAGGCGGCGGCAGCGTGGCAGCCACCGGATTTC
>CAYUJK010000148.1:0-8614 GCA_964444895.1 uncultured Roseivirgaceae bacterium | reverse complement strand
GTTGACAAAAAGTGGTGCTTTTGGTTTTCTCAACGTTGACCTTCCCATAAATAAGAAAAATTCAAAGCAAGAATTTTCTTTCATTCCAACCTTTAGCCGAAAAAAGTGTCATAAGGGTGAAAACAGGGCTATTAGGCCTCGGAAAGATTTAACTATTTAAAACTATGGTACTGAAGATTAAGGAGAAAATGAAGATGATGCGGTTGAGCAAAGTATTGTGGCTGCCAGGCGTGGTTTTGGTAATGACCATGTTCTCGGGCTGTCTGGATGATGAATACGAACCACCTGAACCTGTAGCGTATGTGTCATTTTACAATGCCTCGCCTAATGTGCCCGGACTCGACATCTTTGTTGGCACGAGAAGGCTGAACATCGATGCATTTGAGTATGCGGATACGTACGAATACCTGCCATTTTACCCCGGAGACAGAGAGTTGAAATTTACACCCCATAAAGCCTCCAATAGCCTGGTCGATACTACACTCACCTTGGTAGAGGAGAGGTTGTATTCCATTTTTATTGCAGGCGAGGCGGCTTCCGTGAGAACATTACTCGTGGAGGACGATTGGGAGTTGCCGGGCAGCGGCAGGGCCATGGTTCGGTTTGTGCACCTCTCTCCCGATGGTCCGGAGGCTGACCTGGAGATGAGTGAGACGGAACTGTTTACTGGTAATGTGTTTGCCGAGGCCACTGAATATGAGGAAGTGCAGGCCGGCGAACATACCCTGGTGGTGAAGGCTTCAGCCGACGGGGAGGAACTGGTGTCGTCCGTTGAGGTGAATTTGCAGGCAGGACGCATCTACACCGTGGCCTTGAGAGGCTACCTTGATCCGCCAAATGGCAATGATAACCTGCTGAGTATACAGGTGATTAACAACTACTAATACTGCGTCGGCTCTAAAGCGAGATTAAACCGTAAAAGGTGCTTTGGGCACTGCAGTGGCGTTTAAAAACTTTTTATAACCACGGAGTAGCAGAATAGTGCAAACTCCGTGGTTTTCTTTTTAGTTGTCAATTGCTATATTTCTATTATTTTCGCCCAAAATTTGGAATATGGGAAAATTGATCAAGAGGTTAGCCGTAGGTCTTGACCTCACCGGAATGGATAAGACGGTCATCAAGTTTGCGGAATTTGTGGCCCGGCGAAATAAGTCGTCAGAAGTGTATTTTATTCACATCGTACGACCGGACGATTTTCCCGAAGAACTAAAAAGCCAGTTTCCGGGTATTGACGAAAAGATCATTTCCGAGCGCGAAAAAGCCATAAGGGAGAACATCGAAAAATACTGGGATAAATCAGTGCAAACTAAGCACATTATTCTCGTGAAACAGGGTAAAATAGCCAGAAACCTGCTAAAAATACTGGATGCCAACGATATGGATCTGGTGATCATCGGCAAAAGCGTTTCGTCAAAGGAGCGCGGCATGTTGGCACAGAAGATAGCGCGGCTGGCTAATTGCCAGCTGTTGATAGTGCCGGAGGGCTGCACACCAAGGTTTCAAAAAATCCATGTGCCCATCAACCACTCAGACAACGATAAAATAGCGCTCGAAAAGGCCATTGACATTATCAACGTGTCCGAAGCTGGGGGAGAAATTATCTGTCAGAACATTTATAATGTGCCCTCGGGATACCACTACACGGGTAAGTCATTCGAAGAATTTGCCGAAGTAATGCGAGAGCACACAGAGAAGAAATACGAAAAACTACTGGCACAGCTCAATCCGAAAGACGTGAAAATCACGCCGGTATTTTCCCTCGACAGGGAAGACGACCCGATAGAAGTAGTGTATAAGCTGGCGCTGGAGGAAAAGCCCGATACCATTCTTTTAGGAGCCAAAGGGCTCAGCACGGCAACCGCCTTGTTTCTAAGCAGCATTGCTGAAAAGTTGATCCAGATAGATACCCAGTTTCCCATTCGCATCGTCCGGGAGAAAGGCGACAACGCCGGTATTCTCGATTTTATCAGGAAAATCTAATGTAACGTCATCTTGCCCGTCAAAAATGCGGAAAGATTAGTCCTATTCGCCCTGGCCAAGCGAATATCCTCGTTCGCCGTCAAAATTGTACAGGTTGTCGGTTTTGATAAAGTCAAAACCTTGTTCGTGGATACCCTGGAGCAGTGCGATCACCTGTTCGTTCGAGATCGTTTCGCCTTGTTTTGCAGCGAAATACCGGCATCTCCAGTGGTCAGAGCAAAATGTTTCGGGCATTCCACCAGGGTAAACCGCCACGCCACGATTAGTGATCAGCCTGAGTTCTAGTCCGGCGGTATTGGCTTTTTTGAGCTTTTCGCCCAGTTTTTCGGGGCTGCGACCGTCTTCATCCCAGTCCAGGAACACATCTACTCCCACCAATTCTTTTTTCGCTTTTTGTACCTTCAGTGATTTTGACAGGTCCATCAATACGTTGCCATCGTATTGCACCGATTTGAGCTGCGTAGGTTTTTGGCCCAGCCGGAGTATGACTTCTTTGGCAAACTCGCTGGTCCATACTTTTCTGCTGGAGTTTTTGCCGTAGATATCGGAAGTGTGGATGCCGTCTTCTATGGTTTTCAGCCACGCATTTTGGATGGTCTCAGCCACGTCGGGCTGGTTGATATGCACCAGCATCATCACGGCGGCGTTCAGCAACCCCGAGGGGTTGGCAATGTCAAGGCCAGCAATGTCAGGCGCCGAACCATGTATGGCTTCGAACATGGCCACGTCGTTACCCACGTTGGCCGATCCTCCCAGCCCTACAGAGCCGGTAACCTCGGCCGCGATGTCGGAGATGATGTCGCCGTATAGGTTTTCGGTTACCACCACATCAAGGCTGTGGGGCCTGTCGGCAATCATGGCCGAACCTATGTCGATGATCATGTGGTTGGTTTCAATGGTAGGGTATTCCTTTGCTACATCGTCAAAGATCTTGTGAAAAAGACCGTCGGCCTGCTTCATGATGTTGTCTTTGGTCATGCAGGTCACCTTTTTACGGCCGTATACCCGGGCATATTCGAAGGCATAGCGGATAATTTTTTCCGATCCTGGTCGCGAAATCAGCTTCAGCGCCTGGATTACTTCGTGTGTTTGCTGGTGCTCAATTCCGGCGTACAGGTCTTCTTCATTTTCGCGAATGATGACCATGTCGGTCAGTGGAAAGTGCGTGTCCACGTAAGGGTAGTACGAGCGGCAGGGCCGCACATTGGCATAGAGCCCCAGTGTTTTTCGGGTGGTAACATTCAGGCTCTTGAAGCCGCCTCCCTGGGGAGTAGTGATGGGCGCCTTGAGAAAAACTTTTGTTCGACGCAGGGAGTCCCACGATTCGGGAGCAATGCCGGTAGTAATGCCTTTCTTATATACCTTCTCGCCGATTTCTATCACCTCCGTTTCGATAGCTGCGCCGGCAGCAAATAGTATATCAAGTGTTGCCTGCATAATTTCCGGGCCTATTCCATCGCCGTAGGCTACAGTTATTTTTCTCTTCTCTGCCATAGTAAATATGTTAATTTGTTGACCTCATTGGGCTTTTCATTTTCTGGGATAGCGGCGCCTGCCGGGATGCAATTTCGAAAAAATACGCATAACTTCTAAACCAATATAATTTTTGTAATAATAGTCGTCTAAAAGTGCAAAGTTCATATATTTAACCACTGGTTTACACTGTGTTTTTTAAACTCATTCGTCGATGATTTTGCGGTGTTGATCATTTTCTTCGATGCTCTTGTCTATAACCATAAACCTCTGATGAAAGATTTTGAAAATATTATTTTATTTTAATGTATTATTCTTACAGGCTCAGGATGCGGACTTTTTCACACATTTTCGTTTTCACTTATGTGTTTACGTCTATTTTGGGCGTTTCTGTGGCTGCACAAGACCTCGTTTCTGAAAACACCTCTGTATACTCCATTTCCACCCAGGAAGGCCTTTCTCAAAGCACTATTAACGTCATCTACAAAGACAGCGACGGATTTATTTGGATAGGTACCGAAGATGGACTCAACCGCTTTGACGGCTACAGTTTTAAAATTTTCAAGCACATTGTCGGCGATACCCTCTCACTCAGTGGCAACATCATCAAAAGTATTCATGAAGACTCCAAAAAGAGGCTGTGGATAGGCACCGAGAGAGGAGGGCTAAACTACTATGATAAACTTACGGAAACTTTCCGCGCTTATGACATGAACGAGAGTAACGTGCTGATAAGAAGCTTCGGAAGTGTAAACCATATATGGGAAAATGAGCGTGGCCACCTGATGCTGAGTACCTACCACGGACTTAATGAGTTTGACCCGGAGACCCGAAAGCTTATCCACGTGTACCAATCTGATAACCGCGAATACAATTCTGAAAGCACGATCTGGTGTTCGCTGGCCGATCATCACGGTACGATCTGGGCCGGCACCAACAGGGGGCTGATCTTGTTCAACCCGGCAGACCGGTCATTTAGGCGATTCTACCTGAACGACCTAAACCGGCATACACCCAGCCGGTTTCATATCAGGTGTATTTACCGGGACAAAAAAAATGATATCTGGATAGGCACCCGAAACGAAGGTCTATTCAGATACAACAGCCAAACAGGCCAGGTAGATCACTTCTATAGCCCGGGCAGCGTGCCGGAGGGAGTTAGCGCCCGGTTCATCAACAAGGTTACGGGCGATGCAGAAGGCAACGTGTACATCTCTACCGAGGGAGAAGGCACCTATTTATACCACTCTGCAGAAGGTCGGTTTTCTAAAATTGATGTGGGGAACAAGAAGGTGCGGGAAATCTACCTCGATGGCGATACTCGTGTATGGTTTGGCACAGGTAACGACGGGATCAGGATCCTCGACTTCAAGTCTAATGTGATTGGGCATGTGAAGGGGGGCGACGATTTTGACTATAAATCGGGAAAAAATTCGGTACTCGCCCTTGCATCAGACCCGGAGGGCAATGTGTGGGTGGGAACTGACGGCCTGGGTTTGTTCAGGAAAACAGGAACACGCGACGAATATATTTCATACAGGCACGATCCGAATGATTCTGCCTCCCTCAGCGGCGATGTGGTGAAGTCTCTGCTGGTAAGTAGCGATGGAAAGCTGTATGCAGGCACTTTTCGCCACGGGCTCAACGTCCTTGACCTTTCTACAGGCGCCATCAGCCGATATACGTATGATTCTGTGTGGCCTGCCAATAACATTTGGTCGCTTTGCGAGGACGGCGATGGAAGAATCTGGATGGGCACCCTGGGCGCAGGGCTCATGGAGTTTCTGCCCGGAGAAGGAAGGTACGTTCGCGTGAATCCCTACAGCGAAAATACGGACGCCCGGTTGCCGAGGTATATTTCGAGGATATTCGAAGACAGCCACAAAAACCTATGGATAGGCACGGAGGGTGAGGGGCTGTTTCGGTATGACAGGGACTCTGAGATTTTTGAAACCGGTTTTTTTGAAAACCCCGCCTACAAAGCCATGAGCGACTACACGGTGTACGACATTGTTGAGAACAGCGAAGGAGAGCTTTTTGTGAGTATCTCTGGCGTGGGACTTTGCCGTTACGACGAGTCGACGGAAAAATTTGTACAGATAAAAGCGCCCATGAGTCTGGAGAATTCCATCAAAAATATTTTGGAAGACCAGGATGGCAGGCTGTGGCTTAGCGGTAAGGCCGGTGTGATTCGCTTTGATCCTAAAACACTCAACGAGGCCATCTACACGTTTTACGATGGCGTCCTAAACAGCCATTTTAACTACAACGCAAAGCTAAAAAGCCGTGATGGCTTTTACTTTGGCGGCCTTAGCGGCATCACGGCATTCAATCCCAATGCGCTAATCCGTGAAGAGCATTCTCTGCAATTGGCGATCACCAATTTGTACATTAATCACAGGGAAGTAGAAGTAGGCAGCGAAACGCTGAAAAACCAGATCACCTATACCTCGGAAGTTACCATTGGACCAGGTCAGAATGTGTTTTCACTTCGGTATGTGGCGCTTGATTATCATTTTCCGAAGAGAAATAAGTACGCCTACATGCTGGAGGGATTTGATAAAGACTGGAACTATGTGAATGAGCAGCGGCTGGCCACATATACCAATCTCCCCGAAGGAACGTATCTTTTTCGGGTAAAAGCCACCGACAGGCACGGCAATTGGGTAGAAGGCGACCGGCGACTGGTGGTAAACGTATTGCCTGTATGGCATCAGACTTTCTTGGCTCGGGCTATTATGGTCGTGCTGCTTGCTGTGTTCATTTTCATGTTTGTGCGGTTTCGCACGCGCATTCAGGCGACAAACAAAGCCAGGCTGGAAAAAAAGGTGAAGGCCCGCACCCGGCAGTACGAAAGGCAGAAAGTCGAAATCACCAGTAAAAACAAAGACCTGGAACAGCTGAATCGCAGTTTTAAGGAGGTAAACGCCAAAATCACCTGTCAAAACGAAAAACTTCTTGAGATTAACAAAAAAATCAATGCTCAGCGACTGGAAATTCTTGAAAAATCTGAGGAAATCATCAAGGCAAATCAGGAAGTGAGCCGGGCAAACACCAAGTTGTCAAAGATCAACGCCAACCTGGAAAAGCTGGTAGATCAGCGGACTCTGGAATTGCGTGAAACCATGGAGAAGCTGATCAAAACCGATGAAGGATTAAATACTTTTCTCTATCGCTCCAGTCATGATCTCAGGGGGCCCATCACCACGATCATTGGCCTTGTAAACCTCTCGCTAAGAGAAAACCGACAGGAGGAACTGGCTTCCTATTTTAAAAAGATTAACTCTTCCTGCCTGCAAATGCTCAACTTCCTTCATAAGCTACACGAGACCAATATGATTTTCAGCGTAAAGGACGGCCGGGAGCAGATTAACTGGAACAAGATATTGTCAGATATTTTTGCCGAGCTGGGTCACCTGGACGTAGCCGGAAAAGTGAGTCTTACGGTAGAAAACAGAATAAGGCACACCGTCATTTCCAATGAAATATTGATCAAGAGCCTGATGCATAATCTGCTGGAGAATGCGATTATATTCAGTAAAGAGGAAGAAGGGCACGTAAAGCTTTCGCTGGAGCTGAAAAAGGACGAGCTTCAAATACGGGTTTCCGATAATGGGATAGGCATAGAACCAGGTATCCAAAAAGATATCTACCTCATGTTTTTTCGAGGCTCTGAGCAATCGAAGGGAAATGGGCTAGGCTTGTACCTCACCAAAAAGTCTGTGGAAATGCTCAATGGAAAAATTTCACTTAAATCAGAAGTGGGCGGCTATACTGAATTCACCGTTTTGATACCCGTTATGACAAAGGGAGTAGTTAAGAACAAGCTTCCTCAACTTTTTGACCGGCCCATTGTGTTGCAGGCATGATGAAAACAAGCGCAACGATATCGGCCCGGATTTTTGTAGCATGGACATGTGCCCTTGCCACCTTGTTGACAGCAGCAGCACAGCAACGCGATTTGACGAATGGGACCACCGCTTATATCAAAAACTTTGACATCAAAGACGGCATTGTACAGCACAATATCAACGCCCTGATGAAAGACCATGAGGGCTTCGTGTGGGTAGGCACAGACGAGGGTTTGCTGAAATACAACGGGCACGAGTTTGTAGCTTTTATTTACAGTCCTTCAGATACGGGAAGCCTGAGTGACAACAGTGTGTTGAGTTTGTTTGAAGATTCAAAAGGCAGGATTTGGGTAGGTACCAAAACCGGCCTGAACCTGCTGGATAAGCGTACGGGGACCTTCAAACGGTTTTTGCACGACCCGGACGACGAAAATTCGCTCACCCAAAATACGATCAGCAGCATTGCGGAAGATTCCCTCGGCAACATCTGGATAGGCAGCCAATGGGGGCTCACCCGGTTTGATGAAGAAGACGTACGGTTTCACCGGTATTATTACACCCGAGACCGTGAACAACTAAGTAGTAACATGATCCGCTGGTTACACACTGACCGCAATGGGGTGTTGTGGGTAGGCACTCACCGGGGCATTACCCTCATCCATCACCAGGGCGACAGCGTGGTCTTCAATGCGCAACACCACAAGGCTCGTGCGCAATTGGCGCGCATCACCGTTACCAGCATTGCTCAGGATAAGGAGGGGAACTACTGGATAGGGACACAGGGAAATGGTGTGTTTCGCTACAATGTAAAGAATGGGAGCACTGAAAATTTCGGACTTAGTGAGATAGGATCAGATATCGTTAACAGCATTGTGGTAGATGCAGATGGCAGGGTGTGGTTGGGCACATTTGCCAGCGGTATTACCGTATGTGACCCGCGGACAAAAATGTTTGAGCGGCTCGTGCCAAAAAATGACCCTTCATTGGCGCAGGCGACCGTGAATCAACTGTTTTTGGACGATGAAGACATCGTGTGGATAGGCACCAACGGCCTGGGACTGAAATCGCTGAATATCGCGAGAAGAAAATTTACACACATAGAATATTTTGACACCTACCAGCGAAAGATGGGCAGAAATTCCATAATGGCGGTGGTGGAAGACCACGACCAAAACGTGTGGATAGGCACCGACGGCGTAGGACTCTACCGGTATAATCCAAAAGAGGAGACATTCATGGCCTACCGCCACGACCCAAACAACCCCCGGTCGCTGAGCGGAAATATTGTGAAAAGCCTGTTGGTGGACAGC
>CAYUJK010000147.1:0-8777 GCA_964444895.1 uncultured Roseivirgaceae bacterium | reverse complement strand
GAAAAATTACCAGAGCTGTCGATAGCTACCAGGTAATATTGATATCGTTTACCGGCATTGATGTTTTTGTCTGAATAGCGATTTTCCTGTGGGCTTAAAGAAATTATGCTTGAGAATTCGTCTTCGTTTTCACTGCGGAAAAGGGCATACTCCTTCACATCGCCATCCGGCACAGGAAGCCACTTTATCGTGATCAGGCCATTTTCAATATATACATCCTTCAAAAAAGGAGCTTCCGGTGGTGCTTTGTCAGGAAGGCGGATACTTACAACCTCTGAAAAGGGCGATTGATTGTAAGATGTATCCAGCGCTACGATCTTGTATAGATATTTTTCCTGGTTGACTTGTGAAAATTTTTGTTCATAGAAGGTTTCTGTCTTTGGCTGCACAAACATCGGATAAAAGCTCGGCTCCCCTCCCTTGTCAAGCGCCCGAAACACGAGATATCCGAGCAAGTCCCGGTCCTTATTTTCGGACCAATTGAGTTTTACCACGCCTGGTTCAATGGTGGCTTCGAGGCCGGCGGGAGCCTGAGGTGGAATATCATCGGGAATACTCACCAACACCTGCTCTGATTGAGAGGTATTGCCCGATCTGTCAACCGCCTCTACGTAATACCAGTAGGTTCCCGGCTTGCTGTAATCTATAGGCCATGTCTCTGCTTTCGCGGCAATCAAAGTATCATTTATTTTAAAGTAAATGGTGTCGACCATGCCACTCCGGTAGACGTTAAAACCTGCAAGATCTTCTACAGTTTTCTGTTTCCAGCGAAGCTCTTTGACATTTTCCCCTTTTATCTTTCCGATCCGGGGAGCAGGGGGAGGTGTTTTGTCGATGGTAGTAACGTGGAGCTCTTCCGACGGCGCCGACTCCTTGCCGAAGTAATCAATGCTTCGCAACTGATAGAAATAATCCTTTCCAGATTCCAGGCTATCGTCGACGAAAAAATATTCAGGAAGGGAAAGGTTGCCTTGTTCGTCTTCAGAAGAGGTGACCATCACCGGACGGGCGTTTAATTTTTCTTTGTCACCCCCTGGTGAAGTTCCCCGGTAAACATTGACGGCAAAAAATCGGCTCTCTTCGGTTTTCCAGGTGAAGCCCACATGTTTTTCACCAACGGCCAAAGTAATACCTGAGGGAGGAAGGGTTTCTTTTGGGTAGTCTGCTGTAAACGGGTCAGTGGTGCTGATCATACTTTCGTCGCCGTTGACCAGTACCTCCATAATCCGGTAGGTATAAGTCTTTCCTATCTCAACCGTGCTGTCATTGAATTGCAACCCCAGGTATAAGGCAAATTTTTCATTGAGGATGGAATGTATCAGTACGGATAATTTAATTAATCCTTCGAGTTGTGTTCCGGATTTTTCAGCGGTGATCTCCTTGAGAATCCTTGAATTATTGTCTTTAGAGAAAGCTTCAGCAGCGATTTGGCTTCCTTTTATTATAGGTGTCTCATTAAGTTTTTGCCAGCTTTGGCTTCCCTCTTCAGAGCGGTAAATGTTTACGCCATATTTATAATAAATGGATTCGGAATACCATTTGACTTTCGTATGAATGACCAATGAACTATCTCCGGCATTGGTAATTACAGCCTTGCCCGTTTGAGCAAATCCGAAAGAAGATATTAACAGAAATATGAATGTTAGAATGTACTTCATTGTCATTTTACATTTGCACTGTGGTATTTAATTTAAACCCTACGCCGACGCCCAGTACCTTGGCATAGCCGTTTAGGGCGCCCTTGAAATGGTAATTGCCATTTACGTCCCTGAACAACAATATCCCCCTCAGTCTGGCGTCGATCAGGTCGATGCTGCCATCGTGAAAAAATGACTGATAATCAACCTTTACATTGGCCCAGGTTTCTAATTCCACTCCGCCTTCCCGGAACCGGAATTCAGGATTGATATCAAAACCCACAAAAAGTGTGGTCTGAAACCCGATTTCTGCTGCGGCATTGAATTTGGCTATTTCCAGGTCTATCCATCCGGTTTCAAATCTTCTGTGGAACAGGATGCCCAGGCCCGCATCAAGCCGTTTCGATCCAAAACCCAGCCAGCCCTGGTATTTCATGCCCATGCACCCCTTGTCAATGATGATCCGGTCGTACCGGTTGCCTATGTCGAGCTGCCAAAAATCTGGTGTGGATTCGAAGGTGGCATTCGCTTTGATGCAGAAGGGTACCGGTTTTTTCTTGCTGCCTTCTTTTTTTGTATTCGTTTGAACACTTATTTTCCCCCTCAGATGTTTCCCTCCCGGATGGTAATAGATATCCGCACCACCGATAAAGTCTGAATATATTTTGGTTTTTCTCTTGCTACCTGTAGTCCTTTCATTGCTAAGCCCTACCGAACCCTGGAAGTGCACAGACCGGACATCCCCACTTGACGTAAATTCAAGATCCGTGGCTAACGAGCTTGTTAAATATTCCCCACGCGTTTTTTTATCAATCAGTTGAATTCTCAGATTGCCGCCGTAGGCCGTGCTGTTGTCCACATCATATTTGCGCGTAGCAGACAAAAAGTCTTCAGAACCGTAATATGACTTGTCGAGGTCAAAAGCTGCATAATCTTCAAATTCAAGCTCTTCCAATGACGGCAAACCGTTCTTGAAGTCATTGTAGCTATAGGTACTGTCAAACTCTTCCATATTGACGTCATTGACATTTCCTGATATCTCCGGCTTATCCCTGTTTGTCATGTGATGATAAAAGGAACCTCTGAGTTCAGTAATGATTACAGGACCTAACTCAATTCCTTTTTTCTCAGTGGTTTCCACACCGATGTCTTTGCTTTTTGAGTTAAGTTTTACCAGCCAATAATCCGTATTGTCTTTTTTCCCAATGACCAACTGTCCTCCAAGGGTAGCGTCAAATGGCTTTTTCAATGATACATGAAGCACACCTTGCCAGAAATCACCCCAATCGCCTTGGTTTTTCACATAATGGACAAGACCTGCAGCCCATCCTGAAGAGAATTTCCAGGCGATCGGTATGGTCCAGACATATTCCGTTGTGGAATTTGATTCGGCATCATAACCAAAGCCGTTGATAAATGACATATAAAGGTCTTGTCCTTTCGACTTAAATCCGGAGATGTCTTCGCCTAAATTTTTTCCCTCTTTATAAATTTCTTCTCCCAGCCATTTGGCCCCGGTAGAAATGGCATCTCCGGTTGATTCAAGGATGGCTCCGGTTTGGCTGGCGGTTTCATTAATTCCTGATGTGATGCTATTTGATTCAGCATTTTCCTTTTTGCCACTGATCAGGTCAATTCTTGGCAAACCGTGATCTGGGTTGGATACCGAGGCTCCCATATTGATCCCCGCTTTGATGCCTAATGCATAGGTATCCTTAAAATGTACAGCTTTGACACTGTCAACTTCAAGTTCGTAGTTATCACTGAATAAACCTGTGACCTGCCGGGCAAGCGGCATTGCGCCATTGGGTGTTTTAAAGCCAAAATCTCCGTTGCCCCATAGCCTTAATCCGGATACGTTACTGATATTTACTTTTGAGCCTTCGTTGTTTATGTTTACTGTTAGCTCCAGATGGTCTTTGTCAGAAAAGTAGGCTTGAACTACTTCCAGGGAAGTTTCCGTCTTTTCATCACCCTCGCTAAACGTCACCACTCTTCCAGCAAGGCTTTCATCGAGCGATCCGGGCATAAACCCTGCATTCCGTATGGGAATGGTATAGGCAAATTCTTCGGTGGAATTGAAGAAAGGAATGGCAATTACACCTTTAAGATAATTGTCAGGTGAATCCACAAATTTGCTTCCCGAAACAATCAGGCTGATGCTGGCGAGCTTGCCCGAAAAGCGGTTGAACCATGCATATTCATCGTTATCAAACTTTCGCGTATAATGAAGGTCCAGCCCGGCTCCCCCAATCCATGCCGAATTTTCAGGGTCGCTGTCCTGCAATATGTTGTAAGTCAAATGCTTGGCCAGGATGAGCTGGTTTTTATTGTCGGTGTCCAGAGGAAAATTAAGATCGAAATTCCTTAGATAAACACCTTTCTTTTCTGGTTCACCCGACATCTTCCCCGGTGATGCGGCCTCGGAAAAATCGATCACTGCCGCGTGTGGCTGGATCTCGATACCAGTGTTATAGCCCAGCTTGAATTTTTTATCATCGTCCAGGTTGGTAAACTGAAAGGTGTAAAGTTGATCTTTGAGGGTGAAGGCATATTTGATCCGCCCCGTAACGTTGCTTGCTTTAATATTCGTAGGAAGGGAGATATGCCCGTTTAGCCTGATCTTGAACGTATTTTCATTGATCAGAAAATCTGAGTTGTCATACAATGAAAGTGTAAAGTTTGCCGGTTCCAGTAATTCGTATTCTATGCTTTCCTCGATAGTAGCCAGGCCATTGAGGCTTAATTTGTTGTAATCCATCCACACTTCTTTGGAAGACACATAAGCCATCTCTCCGGAAGTAACAGGATGTGGCAATGGCCATTTTATCTGCCCACGTGCCTGGAGGTTATCTTTGTCCAATTTCAGCTGTTTAAAATGGAAGAGTGCTTCTCCGTTTGCTTCATAATCCGGGGCCAGCGTTACGGGCGCCCTCTTCGAGAGGTCTGCGGTCAGTTCACCTTTTCGCAGCACATAGTTGCCCGCCAGCATTTCTACGGTGATATTTTGAAAGGGCACCTCCATGAATTCATCATTGCCGAGAGGCACCACCGCGATACCGGAAAGATTTTCCAGGTCACCCTTGGTTGATTTTACTTCAATCAGATGTTTACCTGCATAGAAGGAGTCCAGGATTGGCGGGCCTTCAAAGGTAAAGACAGGACTGGCAGCAATTTCCTGCTGAGTGGTAAATGCCTTCACCTGCCATGCATAAGTCTTATTAGGCTCTAGGGTTTTGCTCAATAAAATGCTTTTTCCGTTAATGGATGTCGTCGTAACGGAGGTTTCCTCATGCCATGCTTCGTTAATCTCAATGGCCTGCTCAGGAAGTTGGTTTTCTTCTACTACAACAATTTTTAGCTGATAGTTATGCTGTTGCTGTTGTAGCAGGTTATCCGGGGACGACCACTTGAAATTCTGCATTTCATTTTTTGCAAAAGCATGTTCGTTTTCCGGTAAGCTAAGGCCAATGCGTCCATTATCAGGGTATCCGTAGTAAAACCAACCCGCCTCGCTGTAACCTTCATTTTTAAAAAGCGACACTCCTGATTCATTACGAGCCTGGATGCGGTACACATACTTCTTTCCGATGTCAAGGGCCGGAGCGCCCATGTCATATACAAACCGGGTTTCTGTGGTCCAGTCTGAAGTAAAAACAGACAATACCTTGTTGCTTTGAATGGCATATATGGGATCTATATCGGGGTCGACCACCTCATACAAGGTCAACTGATATTCCGTGGGGTTTTTCTGGCTAGTGGATGCATCGTTAGCCATTTGCCATTGAAAGGGAATATTTTGTGACATATCGGTACTGATGTGAGTGCCCTTTACCGGCGTGATGATGTAAGGAGGCTCTTTTAGCACGATCCACACATTGGCACAAGAGATCTGAGACAGTGATTTGCCGGATTGATAATCCAAGACTTCAAAACAAAATCGATAATATCCTTCCCTGAGCCTGCCATTTCGCAGCAGGTCATTAGCATTTGGTCCTTCAAACACCAGATTATTAAAATTAAAATAATCACCCAGATCAGCCGGGTAAAGCATTGTCGGTGTTCCAGAAATAAGGTTGATAGGTTCAGGAATGAACCCGGGGTTGGTGAAAATCTTAATGCCATCCCCTTCAATGGTAAATTTAAGCTTCACATCCCATGAAGGTTCGGCCAGGTCGGTAAACAGCAGGTTGACCTGCAACAGGTTGTTGTCTATCGCAAAATAGTCGCTAAGATATACGGGATAGGGAGGCGCTATGGTAGTCTGCACCCTTACCGGCTGCTTTTGGGAAAATCCCATAAAGGAAATCCCAAAAAAAAGTGTGGTGAACAGGTATCTTATTATTTTCAAAAAGTCAGTTTTCATTGTCTTAACCGTTGTTTTTAAAATGTATAGCTGTAGTTGATTTCAGCCCTTAATTCATTGATATGGTTATTTTGTTCGGAAACCCTGGTTCTGTCCAGGAATGAAACTCTTACCGATAGGTTGCGATGTTTACCTTGAGGGTGGTTTATATTCAGGCTATATGTTTTGTACTTATTACTGATCTTTCCATTAGTGTAGGCATACAGCCATACCACAGACGCACTGGCTTTAAACTTTTTACTTTTTTGTCCTGAAAAAGAGAGCGATGGTCCTACCGAGTTGGTAATCAAATCACCGGAAGAATTATTTGTGTAGTTTATCGCCGTGTTACAAGAAAAAATGGCATTGAGCATCGTCTGGTAGCCAGAGCTGAAATTGTAAAAGTCAGCGTCATTGCTATTTGTATCAGTGAGCCTTTGCAAATTGCCTTGAATAAACAAGCTGCTCTTGAGTTCCCTGGAAAAAGAATGGTTAAAGGCTATGCCGGCATTTTGAGTAACCTGCACGTAATTGAGGGAGTCCATTGTTGAAAAAGCAGAATAAACTGTGCTGGAACTGAAATTCGAGTAGTTAACCGACAAATTCGACTTTTCATTGATATTCCAGAAGATGTTAGCTCCACCAATTATTCTTTTCATTTGGGAGAGTTTGTCTTCATTGAGGTTGTTGTACTGAATGCCGCCGTTAAGGTCGAGGTTAATCTTATTTTTCAGCATGCTAAAGTTGACGCCAGCGCCTATGTCTTCAAGGTCATTAGTGAGAAAAACCGAACCCATGCTTTTATATTCCGGGTCTATTCTTCTGTAGTTCAGGTACACGTTGTACTGCTCCCCGCTGTAGCTGAGCCTGCTGATAATGGCTTTGTTATTAAGTGTAGAAGCATTTGTTTTCATTAACGGACTTAATACCTGGTTAATAAGGGCCTGCCCTTCGGTTTCCGGGCTTCGCGAATCCAAATTGTACAGGCTTTGTGCATATTTTATTTCGAGCGAAACTTTTTGGGAAATCCGCTTTCGAAGGCTTAATTCTATGACGGCATTTTCTTCAGGTGTAATGAAATATGAGTTTGAGTCTCCTGGCGTCAGGTTTATAGATGAGGGATCATCTTTGGCGCTGAAAATGGTCAGGTCAAGCTGATCGCCTTTTCTGTATCCGGTAAGCCTAATGCCTTGTCCCATGCGTTTGTAGGTGGGCGGAATTTCCACTCCATTGCGGTATGTTCCCGGAGGAGTCGGCGCTATTAACCGACCTCTCATCGCGCTAATTTTTACGGGCAAATTGGAAGGTGCATATTCCACACCACCACCAAGGAAAACATTGCTTCCCAAAGTAAGCTCTGAAAAATGCATGGTACGGTAGCCGCCATGGAGCGTAACAGATTTGTAGCTCGGGCTTAAACCGTATTGATTAAAAGGCTGTACAAATTGTCGCTGTTGCTGGCTGATGGATGCAGATACAGGTATATCTATTCCATATAAGCTGATATTTATATTGCCATTGAACAGCCAATAATAGGGTGGTCTCCTGTTTTCAATCCCCCAGGCATGGTAAAATGCATTGACCAGCGAAAAGTTGCCTGATACCTTGACAGCATCCTTATCCTTGATCCGGTCCAATTCCTGACCGTACGAATCGACAAACACCAATAGCATTGACAAAGTAGCGACAGCAACACATAAATTGCCCGTGAAAATTTTTCCCATTTATAGTTGATTAAAAGATCACATTGGTTGTGGTGTAATGTGATTTGACAGAATGTTAATGCGTTCAAAAAATCTGCATTTAATTTCTGTTACAAGATTACCGTAATGCGGCTTTTAAGGCGTGCAAAATTGTCGCAAATAGGTATGAATTTGTCCCAATTTTGTATTTAACCAAGATTTGATTGTCTGAAGGGTGTGTTTATACCAGGTTTTTCTTCACCTCTCCAGGAGCACAACCATACTTGTCATTAAAGCATTTGCTGAAGTAGTTGGGGCTAGTAAAACCAGTCATATAGGCGATTTCAGCCACCGTGCCTGTGTTATTTTTTAATAGCTCCATAGCCCTGGAAAGCCGGATGTTCCTAATAAACTGGTTGGGAGGTTGGTCGGCAATGGCCTGTAATTTCCTGTGTAGCTGGCTACGGCTCATTCCTACCGTTTTTGCTAGCTCTTCTACACTCAAGGTGCTGTTGTCAATGTTCTCCTCAATCACGTTGAGCAGCTTCTCTATAAAGGCCTGATCAATCGATGAGATGTGGATATCACCTGGCTTTAAAACCATGGAATTATTGAACCGGGATTTTAATTTCTCCCTGTTGCTAATGAGATTTGAAATCCTGACCACAAGCTCCCTGCGCCCGAATGGTTTGGGGATAAAATCGTCGGCCTCATTTTCCAACCCCTTGAGCTTGCTTTCCACGTCGGCTCGCGCCGTGAGCATGATGACGGGTATGTGACTGGTCTTTTCGCTTTGTTTTAACCGCTTCACTACTTCGTAGCCATCCATCCCATCCATCATAATGTCTGTAATGATCACATCGGGGATCAATTCTTCTCCCTTTTCAAGTCCCATTTCGCCGTTTTCGGCTTCCAGGACATCAAACTTTTCCTTCAGCGATTCTCGGATGAAAAGCCGCACGTCGGCATTGTCTTCAATAACAAGCACGGTTTTCTGATTCTCTGAGGCCTCCCTGCCATTTTCTTCACTCGAAAGATTGTAGTCGAACGCCGGCCCAATCGGTCGCTGATTTGAGACCCCCGCGTTTTCTTCAAAAACACTTTTGTCTTTCC
>CAYUJK010000146.1:0-8826 GCA_964444895.1 uncultured Roseivirgaceae bacterium | reverse complement strand
AGCTCTGTTCGTACAGCGTTCACAAAATAGAGTTTATCCCGCCGATTGTCAAATTCCATTACAGAGCCATAATCGCCTGCTCGTATCAGAGTCCAACTAATGCCGCTCATATCGGTGCGGTGGAGACCCGAACCAGGGAAAACTTCCGGAATGGAAAAGTATATCTCTTCATTGTTTTCGTCCACGGCAATGGCATTGTGTTCTTCGTCGAGGATGACGCCCGGGCTGTTCAGCGGGAGGCTGAACCACGACAACTCATCGTAATACTCCACCCGGTCTATTCCTCCTCGCTGACCCTCCTGCCAGTAATTCATAAAAACATATTCTGCACCTGCCATCAGGGCGAAATCTGTAAAGCCCGTCATGGAGCCGTAGTTATAGACCATTTCCTTTCCCGTGCCGTCAAAAAGGCTGGCTCGGTACAACTCTTCACCGCCAGACTGGTAGAAGATCAATTCGTTATTAATGTCCAATTCGATATTGTCAGGAGGGTTGGCGGCATCGGCAAAAACCGTTTCATCGCCAGAACCGTCGAGGTTAGCCGAGCGGACCTGGTTTCCCTCCACCCAATAGATTTTTTGGCCATAGCTTTGAGATGAGCAAAAAATCAGCAGGGCCCCGAGAAAAAGCAGAGTGGGTTGTCTCATTTTATAATTATTTCAATATAAAATTTAACAAAATTAATAAAAGAATTTTGAATTCTCTTGTTAAACCAAAGAATAATAGCAGGAAAGTTTTAAAAAATCGAATAGCCAGAAGTTATAATACGTGGCTGCGGGGAATTTTGGGGGGGTACTTTTGGGCTAGTATGTGTGAAAAAATTGGATACAACCTAACAAAAGTGCTATGAACGGGCTGGCAAAAAAAAATTGGGAAATTGATTTTTTGGCGGGCTTTACAATTCTCAACTCCTGCTGAGGTTGCTGACCCAATCACTCAATTTCCCAATCAACTAATAACTCAATCTATGCGTTTCTGTTGATGCAGTTGAGGTCTTCGAAAGCCTCTTTCAAGCGGGCTACGAATACTTCTTCGCCTTTTCTCAGCCACACCCTTGGATCGTAGAATTTCTTGTTGGGCTTGTCATCACCCTCAGGGTTCCCGATCTGGCTGTGGAGGTATGCATCTTTTTCATCCATGTATTTTTTCACGCCGTGCGTAAATGCCCATTGCATATCGGTGTCAATGTTCATTTTGATCGCGCCATATCTGATTGCTTCGGCAATTTTTTCTTTCTCAGAACCTGAACCACCGTGGAACACGAAATTCACGGGATTTGGTCCTGTGCCGAATTTCTTCTGAATGTAGTCCTGTGAATTTTTCAGGATTACAGGTGTCAGTTTTACATTTCCCGGCTTATACACACCGTGAACGTTTCCGAAAGCCGCCGCTACAGTAAAATTGGGGCTTACTTTCATCAGTTCCTCGTAGGCATACGCCACCTCTTCAGGCTGAGTGTACAGTTTCGAGCTGTCCACGTCAGTATTGTCCACGCCGTCTTCTTCACCGCCGGTCACACCCAGCTCGATTTCCAACGTCATGCCTATTTTGGCCATGCGCTCCAGGTATCTTTTGCTGATCTCGATATTTTCTTCGAGGGGCTCTTCCGAAAGGTCAAGCATGTGCGAGCTATACAGTGGGTATCCGTTTTTCTTGTAGAAAGCTTCGCCGGCATCCAACAGGCCATCTATCCAGGGGAGGAGCTTTTTGGCGCAGTGGTCAGTATGCAGAATGACGGGTACACCATAAGCTTTGGCCATTTCATGTACGTGCAGCGCTCCTGATACGCCACCGGCTATGGCTGCTTTTTCGTTGGCATTACTCAGGCCCTTACCGGCAAAAAACACGGCACCACCATTGGAAAACTGTATGATCACAGGGGAGTTTACGTTTTTCGCAGTTTCTATTACCGCATTTACCGTACTGGTGCTTACTACGTTCACCGCAGGAAGGGCAAAGTCGTTTTCGTTAGCATATCGCAATAACTCGCTCACTTCTTCGCCGTGCAAAACTCCTGATCTGAATCTGGTTGCTACTTCACTCATAGTTTTAATGTTAATATGTATTCTGGTTAATAAAGATTCTGAATATTCCGCAAAGTTAAGGATTTAATACTTTCAAAACATGATCGATATCAATTAGTTTTTGCGCTATTGGCCTGTCGCTCAACTTACTTTTAACGTAAAAATTTCTCAATTTATCGGCCCTATTAGTAAAAAGATTTAAATAGTTTGGGGCGAGGGTTTGATAGCTCAAAATCATTGTTTAGATTTTACAGTTTTTTGTTGATGTATACATTAGTTAAAACTTTACGCTTGTGAAAAAACTTATACTTAATTATTCCTTTTTGGCACTTTTGGCAGGATTGGTGATTTTGTCGTCGTGTTCCAAAGACGAGGAGCGACCTCTTCCCGTTTCTACGGCAGATTTTGAAGTGACTTCGGTATTCCCCGAGGTTCACGTGCCCGTTACATTTGAAAACAGAAGTTTAAACGCGGCCTACTATGTATGGGAATATGGTGACGGAGATATCGATTCTGCTTCTACCATATCTACTTCTCATGTTTATGATATTCCGGGCAACTATACAGTGAAATTGAGGGCCTACAATGAAGATGGAGTCTTTGAAGAGTCTCAAAAGGTAGTCTACGTGGGGGAAAGGTTTCTTACCGGTTTGACACTATGGAGCTTTCCTCCTACTAAACCGGATGGTGAGCCATGGGATAATGGTGAGTCTGGCCCAGATGTAGTGATTTTGCTGGGCCCCGACGCTGATCCGAGTGGAGAACTGACTATTGAATCACCTATAATTGAAAATCTTAACGATACAGAAGACCCTTCTACGCCCATAGGGTTTAACATTCCTTTTGATTACGTACTCCAGAATGAGGCTTATTTTGTAAGTGTTTTAGAGGTTGAGGTTGATCCTGAGACGGAAGAGATAACCGAAGCAAATCTGCTTGTGGGCGGTGATCAGTTGTTGTTTAACCCTGTTACCGGACAGGGGGCGATTATAGTAGAGAAATATTCCGATGGCACTGGCGATATTATTTTTCCATTTGTCGGCTTTAACGGAACACAAGTCATTTTACACTTTGAAATTCTTTAAATCAAGAGGGGGCCTGCGCCCCTTTTTTTTAAAAATGACACCATAAAATTAAAACAAGTCGTCATACAATCAGTTTCTATCCCTTAGGACACCCAATAAACGGAAGCTCCAGTACACAGTTTAGGGGAATGTTTACCAAATTATTTTCCTAATATTGCGAACTCAAAAACAACAAGTGCGATGGAAACTGCTGAAGTACTGGAAAAAACAGGATATCTCAATCTTCCCGTAGACCCTTCTCTCGATATAGTGGGAGAAATCCAACGACTGAAAAAGGAAAAAAACGCCATCATTCTTGGCCATTACTACATTGTTCCTGAATTACAGGATATTTCCGACTACATAGGCGATAGTCTGGGCCTGGCACAAAAAGCCGAAAAAACCGATGCCGATATCATCGTGTTCATTGGCGTGCACTTCATGGCCGAAACGGCCAAAATATTGAACCCTGACAAAAAAGTATTGCTGCCTGACCTCAAAGCCGGCTGCTCCCTGGCAGAATCCGCCCCCGCCGATAAATTTGCGGCTTTCAAGGCGCAATATCCCGATCACAAAGTGATTTCCTACATTAACTGCACCGCGGAAATCAAAGCGATGTCTGATGTGATATGCACCAGCTCAAATGCAAAAGCCATTGTGGAAAGCTTTGATGAGAACCAAAAGCTCATCTTTGCACCCGACAAAAACCTGGGCAATTACATCAACAGCGTTACCGGGAGAAATATGGTATTGTACGATGGCGCATGCATGGTACACGAAAAATATTCGCTTGAAAAAATCCTCGATTTAAAAAAAGAAATTCCTGACGCTGAGTTCATCGCTCACCCGGAATGCGAGAAACCTTTGCTGCTGGCGGCAGACTTTATTGGCTCTACCACTGCGCTGTTGAAATACACCCAGCAGAGTCCTGCCAAGCGATTTATCGTAGCCACGGAAAGTGGCATTCTGCACCAAATGAAAAAGGACAATCCGGACAAAATATACATACCCGCACCGTCCGTAGACTCCACATGCGGCTGCAACGATTGTGCTTTTATGAAACTCAATACCCTGGAAAAACTATATTTGTGCCTCCAGTATGAACTCCCGGAAATCACCATGCCGGAAGAGCTGAGAGAAAAGGCCAAAAAGCCGATCATGCGCATGCTGGAAATTTCCAGGAAACTTAAATTGTAACCGTTGAGCGAACTTATTAAATCCGACTTTTTGGTGGTTGGCGGAGGGATCGCCGGCCTCAATTTCGCCATAAAAGTAGCCGAGCACGGTACAGTAAATGTTATTACGAAAGGCCCCCTCACCGAAAGCAACACGAGGTATGCCCAGGGCGGTGTAGCCTCTGTGACCTCGGGCAGCGATTCCTACGAAGAACACATTAACGATACGCTGGTAGCCGGCGCGGGCTTGTGCCACCGCGATTCGGTAGAAACACTGGTAAAAGAAGGGCCAGAGAGAATCCGGGAACTGGTTCAATGGGGGGTAGATTTTACCAAAAAAAACGGTAAAAAGAGCGAGTTTGACCTGGCCAAAGAAGGCGGGCACTCACACCACAGGATACTGCACGCCGCTGACATGACCGGCGCGGAGCTTCAGCGGGTTCTGACTCGCAAAGCTTCTGAACACCCTAATATCAACATCTATGAGTACCACCTTGCCCTGGAGCTGATTACGGAGCACCATGTGCTTGACAACCTGCAGGCGGCCTTTAACATTTGCTTTGGCGCTTATGTTTTTGACGAAAAGAAAAAGAAAGTAAACGCCTTTCAGGCCAAATACACCCTACTGGCCACGGGTGGGGCATCTCAGGTGTACCTTCACAGTACAAATCCTGAAATCGCCACCGGCGACGGCCTGGCCATGGCACATAGAGCGGGAGTGCGAATTGCGAACATGGAATTTATCCAGTTTCACCCCACCTCTTTATACAACCCCTCTGGAAAATCATTTCTTATCAGCGAAGCCTTGCGGGGGCACGGCGGCCTGCTGCTCAATAGCGCTGGCAAACGCTTCATGCCCGAATACGACGAGAGGGCCGAACTGGCGCCTCGTGATATAGTAGCCCGGGCTATAGATGCCGAAATGAAAAAACGAAGGGACACATGCGTGTACCTGGATATGACCCACCTTGATCCTGAAGAAGTCAAAGAACGGTTTCCTAATATTTATAGCTACTGCCAGGAAACACTGCAGTTGGATATTACCCAAAAACCAATCCCCGTGGTGCCGGCGGCCCACTATATTTGTGGCGGCATCATGACCTCCCTTAATGGCCAAACGTCGATGCAAAACCTCTACGCTGCCGGAGAGGTGGCCTGCACAGGCGTACACGGCGCCAACCGGCTGGCCAGCAACAGCCTTTTAGAAGGTTTAGTTTTCAGCCACCGCGCGGCCATGAAAGTACTCAGCAAACAGGAAAGGCATTTTCACAACGTGACCATCCCCGACTGGGACGAATCAGGAACCATTGACAAGTACGAGTGGTTTTTGTTAAAGCACAACCTGATGGAAATCCAAAACATCATGTGGGATTACGTCGGTATTGTGCGCTCCAAGAAGCAGCTACTCCGGGCATCACGCCGGTTGTGGGTGATTTACGAAGAGGTGGAAGATTATTACAAACGCTCCAAGCTGACCACCGAGCTTATCGAGCTGCGCAACCTGTCGGCCACCGCCTACATCATTGTAAAATCGGCTCTGCTGCGCAACGAAAGCCGCGGCCTGCACTATATGACCGACTATCCTGATGGAAATGATAAGTTTTTGAAGGATACGATCATTTAAGCGTGTTGCGGTAGTGGCCCCGAATAGCCAACTAATTGATGTCTGTATATAGTGTCCGAAAAAGAGAAAGGGGAAATGAATTTTTAAATTGACATCCCCCCTATTCCCCTTCCGAAACAAGTCCGGAACAGGCTTTCAAAGTGGGATTTTAGGAATTTCCCTTTTCTCTGTTCTGCTACTTTGTGGACAGACTAATTGATAGCCGTCTTATCCGTATCCTTTATCTTACGAGAAACTGAATGCAAAATTATTTGTGAGTCCAATTGCAACCCCAATTCCGGTTTCTTAGGTGTGTCTATCCACAAATGAACCGGAGAAAGACATATTTTAATCAAAATAAAGATGAAACCCTTTGCGAAAAACAATAAAAACGCCCAAATTGTTCA
This sequence comes from uncultured Roseivirgaceae bacterium, assembly GCA_964444895.1. Taxonomy (GTDB): domain Bacteria; phylum Bacteroidota; class Bacteroidia; order Cytophagales; family Cyclobacteriaceae; genus CAJXNP01. The sequence goes on along the minus strand of CAYUJK010000146.1, from coordinate 2,553 downwards.
TTAATATTATATGTTCACGTTTCTTGAACTATAGTTAAAAGCGATCGAGATGAAAGAAGAACTAATTCAAACCGCGCTGGACAACCTCAAAATGCTAACAGGTATCGTGGGCAGATGGGAAAATACCAAGTTGCCCGGTATCGATGGAAGGGTGGTAGTTTACACCAATGATGAAGAAATAACGCTGAATGCTGTATTCAAACAGGAGATAAGGAACTACCAAGTGCCACAAATAATTGAACATTTCAACAAGCAAGATTCTCCAATTATCGTAGCCCGACGAATATTTCCAAAAATCAAAGAAGAATTGCGGCATCACAACATATCGTACCTTGAAGCAAACGGGAATATTTATCTGAAAAAAAAGAAAACACTGGTTTGGCTCGATACGCAAAAGCCTTACTATGAAAATAAAACAAAAGTTGGCAGGGCTCTGAATAAGACGGGCTTAAAAGTCATTTTTCACCTTCTTTTAGATGAAAGCCTGCTAAACGAGACCTTTAGAGAAATTGCAAAAAAAACGTCTGTATCACTGGGGAACATTAACTATGTAATGAACGGCCTGATGGAATTAGGTCACATAGTTAGGCAAAACAAGAAAAAGGCAATTCTCCATAACAAAAAAGAATTGTTCGAAAGATGGATGCGGGGCTATGAGGAAAGATTAAAGCCCGCACTTTTTATGGGGAATTTTAGCTTTATCAAAAGTAATGACGATAATAGTTGGAAAACAATTCCGCTAAACCCATCTGCCACATCATGGGGAGGAGAACCGGCGGGGGACATCTTAACGGGCCACTTGAGGCCGGAAATATTCACCCTATACACCAGAGAACCGAAAATTGACTTAATAAAAAATTATGGGATTTTCCCCGATGATCTGGGAAAAATACGTGTGTATAGTATGTTTTGGAATGAGGATATGGAGAATCCAGAACTGTCGTCCAAAAATGTCGTTCCTCCTATTCTGGTTTACTTCGATCTGATAACCACTAATGAAAAACGATGTAGAGAAACCGCCCAAATGATTTATGACCAATATATTGCACAAAACTTATAAAGAACTGGCGATCCCATATTTCAAGGAGGTGTTTATGATCGTCGATGAAGTACTGACTCATCTCAAGATCCCATACTATCTGATTGGGGTAAATGCAGTTGCACTGGAGTTGCTAAAACAAGGAGTAAAACCTGCCCGAGGCACTAAAGATATTGACTTCGCGATCATGATCTCTTCAATAGCCGAGTTTGAAAAAGCCGTTGAATATCTCGTTTCAAGAGGATTCAACAAGGTAAAATCTCCATGGACACTCTATCATGAAAAATACAATACAGTGGTAGATCTGCTACCCTTTGGACAAATTCAAGAAAATGATACTGAAGATTTCAATCGCCGGTATTCAGATTTACATGTGCTAGGTTTTAATGAAGTGCTGCAAGATTCTGTTCCGGTATATATCGAAGAGAAAGTTGCGAGAATTCCGCCATTACACGGAATGATCATTTTGAAATTAATTGCGTGGAGCGACCGACCTGAAGAACGAGATAGTGATTTGGGAGATATTTTATTAGTCATACGCAAATATTTCGAGTTAGAATGGGAAGAAATTGTGACGCACCATTTCGACGCTTTTCCTAAGAACGAAATAGATAGACTCCTAATATCTGCCAGAGTTTTAGGACGAAAAGCGTCTGGCATTATCAACAAGTCTCATGCACTGCAAAGCAGAATTCAATTGGTCTTACAAGACAATATTTATTCCTCCAAAAGTTCTCGGATAGGTTCAAAATGGGCAAAAGAAAATGACTGGACATTGGAATATGCAGTCAATATTTTAAGGGAGTTAAAAACAGGAATCGAAGAAGGTAGCTGAAATCTAAAAAATTACAGTCGTGCCATCCTGCTTATTAAAAAGGTGATGGAAACATTCCCGCCACTATCGTGATGATTTCAACGGGTTAGTACCACCACTATTTGCTTTGAATGCTTCTTACTAATGAAATAACATGAGTGAAGGCAAGAATTGTGGGCCATCTTTGTAGTAATTAACCCGAAAAATATGCTTTGTGAAGAAAAATCCGGGTTAATTTATCCGCCAAAAACCCCTCACCTCCTCACCACTACTTTCTGCACCTGCACCGCTCCGCGAGTGTGCACTTTTAGCAAATAGATGCCATTGGGAATGGAGTCAAGTTCGATAAGAGTACGATGGGGTCCAGAGCGCCCATAAACTTGCCACACAAGAAGTTTACCCGACTGGTCGAGCAGCTCTATCTGACGAATGACAGTATCGGGAGAGTAAATATTCAGCATTTCAGCAGCGGGATTGGGAAAGACACGTACCGCGCTCATTTCGAAAGCCCCGATTCCTGAAATCACATGTGCTCGTAGTGTGGCATGAGCGGTATCAATGCAATGACCATCATCTCTGGCTACCAGCCGGAACACATATTCTCCGGCTTCTTCTATCGTCAATTCAAAATTCTCCCTTGCGTCGACTACGCCATTAGGCATTATCCAAAAACTTTGCGTAGCGCCTACACTGAGGTCTT
>CAYUJK010000145.1:6839-8850 GCA_964444895.1 uncultured Roseivirgaceae bacterium | reverse complement strand
CTGGTAGAGGGTGGAAACATCCTGGTGGCCTATTGGAATGAGCAAAACATGAAATCTGTCGATATGGCAACTAAAGAAGCCACAGAGATTGCTGGTGGGCTTCCTAATCCCGACGGGATAGAAGCTGTGGGAGATGGCAGCTACCTGGTGTCTGACTGGCAAGGCCAGGTGACGTATGTTTCGGCGGATGGAGAAACAGAGGTGCTGCTCGATACCCGTGAAGAGTCGATAAGCGCGGCTGATATTGAGTTTATTATTGAAAGAAATTTACTGCTCGTCCCCACGTTTTACGGCAATTCGGTGATGGCTTATGAGTTAGTAAAAGAATAGATACCCGGAATAGGGAATGGCTGGCATTCCCATTTTGCCCGCTATTCCTTACTTTTTGTTTGTGTTACAACGTTAAGAAAGCCGGGAGAGCATTTAAACCAACTGAATATGACGAGAAAAGAAGCAATAAAAAACATGGCATTGAGCGCTTCCGTTTTGGGGCTTGGCTTACCGGCCATCGGAAGCACCGCCAGTATACCCACTGAAAAGCTGAAGGGAAATATCAACCACTCGGCGTGTAGGTGGTGTTACAATTCCATCCCCCTGGATGAACTGTGTCGGCAGGCCAAAACTATTGGACTCAAAGGGATAGATCTTTTGAAACCCTCGGAATGGAAGACTGCCTTCGACGCCGGGCTCACCTGCTCCATGGCAAATCCAGAGGAATTCAGCCTCACAGAAGGATTCAACGATCCAAAAAATCACGCAGCGCTTCAGAAGACCTATGAAGACCTGATTCGCAAAGCGGCTGAGGCAGGTCTCAAGACCATCATTTGTTTTTCGGGAAATCGCAATGAAATCTCTGATGAAGCGGGGCTTGAAAACTGTGTCCGAGGCCTTGAGCCATTGGTGAAACTGGCTGAAAAACACCAGGTGTACTTATCCATGGAGCTGCTCAACAGCAAGGTAAATCATCCCGACTATCAGTGCGATCGCACTCCCTGGGGAGTAGCCCTGTGTGAAAAAATAGGCTCTGAGCACTTTAAACTGCTGTACGATATCTACCACATGCAAATTATGGAGGGTGATATCATAGCCACTATTCGCAAATACCATCCCTACATCAATCACTATCACACCGGCGGCGTACCCGGTAGAAATGAAATTGACGAGACCCAGGAGCTCTTCTACCCAGCCATCATGAAGGCCATAGTGGAAACCGGGTTTAAAGGTTTCGTAGCGCAGGAATTTGTACCCTCAAGGGGTGATGCGCTTGCTTCGCTGAAGCAGAGTGTGCAGATTTGTGATGTTTGATAATAAAGCGTATGAGCCTTGCACATTATTTTGATGAATTCAGAAAACACATAGTCGGCATAGACCAGGTAATTGAAACGCCGTATGGCAATAAAAAACTGGTTTATGCAGATTGGATTGCCAGCGGAAGGCTGTACCGGCCAATAGAAGATCGCTTGCTCAATGAGATCGGTCCAATGGTCGGCAATACCCATTCCGAATCGAGCGAGACGGGTAGGGCCATGACGCTCATTTATCACCAGGCACATAAAGCCCTGAAAAAACACGTAAACGCCAGCGAAAACGATGTGATCATTACGGCGGGCTACGGCATGACCTCCGTGCTGGCCAAGTTTCAGCGGATATTAGGACTAAAAGTGCCTGAAAAACTTATGACTGCCTGTATGCCAAAAGGCGACGACAGGCCTGTGGTGTTTATTACCCACATGGAACACCATTCCAACCAAACTCCCTGGCTGGAGTCGCTGGCAGAAGTAGTGATACTGCCCACGGACGACAACCTGCTGGTAAATCCGGAGGTGTTGAAAGCTGAAATAGAAAAATACAAAAGCCGAAAGTTGAAGATCGGGTCATTTACGGCCTGTTCTAATGTTACGGGCATAGAGACTCCCTACTATGAGCTAGCTGAGATTATGCACGAGCACGGCGGATATTGTTTTGTTGATTTCGCGGCCTCTGCCCCCTATGTGCATATCGACATGCACCC
>CAYUJK010000145.1:4184-6739 GCA_964444895.1 uncultured Roseivirgaceae bacterium | reverse complement strand
ACTACCACTATTCCAACAAAACCAATGAGTTTACCCACAAGGACTACAAAATGAAAGATTATTCCGGATGGCTTGCACTCTAAAGCCAAAGGTCATGAGAGCAAGCCAATTCCATTGAATGTCGTTGCACAGGGCGCCGCAATCGGGTTTAGTCCCTTTCAGAATAGAAATATTTTCAGTCTACAGCGCCGCAGGTGTTTTCGAAGGTCTTCCATATAGTCATTGTCCATGCAGTTTTTAATGGCCATCTTGTAATATCTTCTAGCCAGGAATAGCTTGCCCCTCAGCTCGTAGATCTTTCCGAGTTCTTCGTAGATATACATCACGTTGCTGCCGCCGTAGCTCAAGCCTTGTCTCAGAATCTCTTCGGCCTCATCGTACTGCTTCATCATCACCTTCAGTGCTCCTAGGTTTTGAAATGCTGGCGGGTAGGCAGGTGCAAACTTTATCGCCAGCCGCAAATGGCTCTCTGCCAGCGTATAGTTATGAAAGTAGTACATATACAGCCACCCGAGGTAGTTGTGCGCTACGCTGAAGGCAGGCTCTATACTCAGGATTTCATTGAGAATATTCTTAGCTTCCTTAGGCTCATTACGTGTAATGGCGCTGTCGGCTTCTGATATCAATTCGTCAATATATTCGTTTGGGTAAGTCATTTTTTTAGTCATTACAGTTTCTTAAATGTGATCCAACAAAAAAACCCGGTCATTTCTGGAACCGGGTTTTCGTTGTCTTTTATCTACATTGAGATACGATCTCAAGAACAAACTATCCGATTCCGAAAGCGGAAATGCTTATCATTCCTGAACACGGAGTTCATGGTGAATAGCATTGATATGTTTTTTGTGTACTTCATGGTTTTCTACAAAAAAAGCCCGAACGAATGCCCGGGCTTGTATATTCAGTTTTTTAAATTCCTGTTATTTACAATCGGACATTCGCAGCCTTGCGGCACACGCTGTTTTTGGGTCAATTGTTTTGATTTTGTTCATCATAATCATGGTTGCAAATGTAGAATAAAAATTAGTTTGCGAGCAACTTTTTTTATAAAAATTTCCGAATCTCAGCCGGCAGAAAATCTGGCGGCTGAAATGGGATGCAGGAGTGGCTGTTTTCCCCTTGCTTTCCTGACTGACTTTTGTTTGTTTTGCTGTGCATAATGTATGGCTGAAAAGCTACAAGATAATGACCCCGGAAGAAGCCCAACAAGAAATAGGTACGCTCATTGACAAGATCAACTATTACAACGAGCAGTACTACCAGCAAAGCACTTCAGAAATAAGCGACTATGAGTTTGACCAGTTGTTGAAGCGGCTGGAAAAACTTGAAGCTGAGTTCCCTCAATTTAAATACGACTATTCGCCCACACAACGGGTGGGAGGCGGTATTACTAAGGTTTTTGAAACGGTTGTTCACAAGTATCCGATGCTGTCGCTGGGCAATACTTATTCCCGTGAAGAGCTTGTCGATTTTGACAAGCGGGTAGAAAAAGGTCTCGGCGGCAATCCCTACGCCTATTTTTGTGAACTGAAATTTGATGGCGTGGCCATCAGCCTCAGCTATCGCAATGGCGTATTGGTTCAGGGTGCCACACGGGGCGATGGAGCCAAAGGTGATAATATCACTGCCAACGCCAAAACCATTCGCAGTATTCCGTTGAAAATAAAGGATAACCTGAACCTTCCCGAAGAATTTGAGGTGAGGGGAGAAGTTTTTATGCCCAAAAGCGTCTTTGAAAAGATCAACAAAGAAAAGGAAGAAAAAGGCGAGCTAAAGCTGGCAAACCCGCGTAACGCCTGCTCAGGCACCTTGAAAATGCAGGATAGCAGCGTAGTGGCAGCCCGAAAGCTCGATTGCTTCGTGTATTCGTTTCTCACTGACAAGCGCTTGGTAAATACCCATTCAGAGTCGATAACTTTGCTGGAAAAGGCAGGGTTCAACGTGTCGCAAACCTATAGGAAATGCCGCTCTATTGATGAAGTATTTGACTACATAGATGAGTGGGAAACCAAGAGGAAGGAGCTTCCACTCGAAACCGACGGCATCGTGATCAAGGTAGACGACTATGACCAGCAGGAAGAGCTGGGCTACACCGCAAAAAGTCCACGATGGGCCATCGCTTATAAATACAAGGCAGAAACGGTATCTACACGGCTGCGGAGCATATCGTACCAGGTAGGCCGTACGGGTGCCATTACACCTGTGGCTGAGTTAGAGCCCGTGTTTTTATCGGGCACTACGGTGAAGCGTGCTTCTCTGCACAATGCCAACGAAATAGAGCGGCTGGACCTGCGAATCGGAGACTTTGTTTTTGTGGAAAAAGGGGGAGAGATCATACCCAAAGTCACGGGGGTAGACCTTGCGCAGAGGGAAGAGCGCAATGAACTGGTAAGGTACATCACCCACTGCCCGGAGTGCGGCACGGAGCTCGTGCGACAGGAGGGTGAGGCGGCTCACTACTGTCCAAATGCGCTGGGCTGTCCGCCGCAGATCAAAGGCAGGATAGAGCATTTCATTCACCGCAACGCCATGGACATCAACTCCCTGGGAGAAAG
>CAYUJK010000145.1:0-4084 GCA_964444895.1 uncultured Roseivirgaceae bacterium | reverse complement strand
AAAAAGTGATAAATTAGATAATAAAACTTTCGTAATTTCGGGAGTTTTTCAAAAGTTTGGTCGGGAGGAGATCAAGGAAATGATTAAAGCCAATGGCGGAAAGGTGCTTTCGTCCGTCTCGGGTAACCTGGATTACCTGGTGGCAGGGGAAAACATGGGGCCGGCAAAACTTGAAAAGGCGCAAAAGTTAAATGTTAAAATTATATCCGAAGATGAATTTCTGAAAATGCTGGAGTAAGTAACCGCTTCGGTTTTTGCTCGTCCGACACTAAACGTAAAACCTATGAAAACATTAAGCTTACCCTACGCTACGAACAAGGCGTTAAAAAACCCGGAACGCCATCACGAAAGCGCTCAATATACCGATGCGGAGTCGGTGCTGGTGTTATTTACATCAGATGGCACAGATAATAAGTTTCAAGCCATCAGACAGTTGCAGGAGAGTTTTCAGGTAGATAAAAAGAGAGTGAGTTTTTTGTATCTCCTGCTTCGCGAGGAAGACAGGCCGGGCAGTGCCCTGGATGATACTATGGTGGCGCTCGAAACCAAAAACATAGGTCTTTTTGGGGATATTAAAGATAGTAGGGCCAGTGAACTGTTGGAAAGCGAATTTGATTTTTTGATCAATGCCGACTTGAAGCCTAATATTTATACAGATTTGCTTATTGCCAAGAGTAAGTCGCGGTGTAAAATTGGGCGTTACGCCGAGACGAGGGACAAGTTTTACGATTTCATGATACAGATAGATGAAGAGAGCGACCTGGAGTTTTTTCTAAACCAGGTATACCATTATACAACACAGTTTTAAATTTTTCACATGTACGAAACATTGAGAGGAACGGGAGTAGCGCTGGTTACGCCTTTTAAGAGAGATTTGACAATTGACTACGACGCATTTAAACGACTATTGGATTTTAATGCTGACAATGGCGTCGACTATTTTGTGGTAAACGGAACAACCGGCGAATCTGCCACTACCAATAAGGCAGAAAAGCACGCTTTGCTGGACTTTATTCGAAAAAACAATAAAAAGAACCTCCCCATAGTGTATGGAACTGGCGGCTACGATACGCAGGATATTGTGGATCATGTCAAGGAACTGGACTGGACGGGAGTAGCGGCATTGCTGAGCGTAAGTCCATACTACAACCGCCCCTCACAGGCGGGCATCATAGCGCACTACCGGGCAATTGCCGATGCCTGCCCTAAACCTGTCATTTTGTATAACGTACCCAAGCGCACTGGAGCCAATATGAAGGCAGCCACTACGCTGGAGCTGGCCAGGCACGAAAACATCATTGGCATAAAAGAAGCCAACAACGATTTCGACCAGATTATCGAAATCCTCGCCGACAAGCCTGAGGATTTCCTGGTGATTTCCGGTGACGACATGAATTCCGTGCCCATGATCTCACTTGGGTGCGCAGGCCTGATATCCGTTTTAGCCAATGCATTTCCGAAAGAAATGTCAGATATGGTTCGTTTTGCGCTTGACGGAGACTTTGGACGCGCCCGCGCGCTGACTTATAAACTCAGTAAGATTAACCCATACATGTATGCCGAGGGAAGTCCGGTAGGAATAAAGGAAGTGCTGGGTAACCTGGGATTGATGGAGAACTACGTGCGTTTGCCGCATGTTACGGCATCTGAAGGGCTGAAGAAAAAGATAAAATCACTGATGTGAAAGGATATAAAAAAAGGGCTTTAAAGCCCTTTTTTTATGTGTTAATAACTCATTAACCGTTTTTCTTGTTTTGAACTTCAACTCTGATAGCTTGTGCTAGGTTCTTGAGTTCTTGCATGCCTTTTCTAACTCGGGTTCCGGCTGCTTGGTTTTCTTTGTCATAAAACTTCTGAAAGTCCGCCTCAAGGGACATTACTAGATCTCTAAGTTCGTCAAATCTTTTCATTTTAATTCTATTAGGTTACGTAAAAAACAGCTTTAATTTATTGCAGCAATATAGCCAAAATGTTTAAAAATCAATAAATAGAAGTATTTTTTTCAAACTTTTTATGCTACTACTGATTCGGCCATCGACTTATAATACCCGCTTTTGAGTTTGTCGGTGATCGCATTGAAAGCATTAATGGTCTCATTTACATCTTCTAAAGTATGTGATGCTGTAGGAATGATTCTAAGCATAATTACACCCTTCGGAACAACAGGGTAAATGACTAATGAACAGAAAATATTGTAGTTTTCCCGCAGGTCATACACCAGCGCGGCTGCTTCAGGAGGTGTTCCGGAGAGCAATACAGGCGTTACAGGCGACTCTGTGGTGCCGATGTTGAACCCGTTATCCCTAAGCCCCTTTTGCAGGTTATTCACTATATTCCACAGGCTTTCCCGGAGTTCGGGGTGCTTTCTTACCAACTCCAGGCGCTTCAAATTTCCCATCACATAAGGCATAGGGAGCGATTTGGCGTAGATCTGCGATCGCACATTGAACCTCAGGTATTGGATGATCTTTTTATCGCCCGCTATGAAAGCACCAATGCTCGCCATTGATTTGGCAAAGGTAGAAAAGTAAAGATCAACCTTGTTTTGAACACCACAGTGCTCACCTGCGCCGGCGCCCGTTTTTCCCAAAGTGCCAAATCCATGCGCATCGTCAATCAACAGACGGAAATTGTACTTTTTCTTCAAGGCTACGATATCCTTTAAATTGCCCAGGTTTCCTGACATCCCAAATACTCCTTCGGTAATTACCAATATACCACCGCCGGTTTCGTCTACGATCTTCGAAGCTCTTTTAAGTTGCTTTTCTAAGTTTTCGACATCATTATGTGGATACACAAAGCGCTTTCCTATATGCATTCTCAATCCGTCGATGATACAGGCATGCGCTTCTGCATCATATACAATCACGTCTTTCCGGTCCACCAGCGCGTCAATGATCGACATAATTCCCTGGTACCCGTAGTTGAGGAGCATTGCTGCTTCCTTTTGTTCAAACTCTGCGAGTTCTTTTTCCAATTTATCGTGATAGTCCGAATTTCCGGACATCATACGGGCGCCCATAGGGTAACCCAGTCCCCACTTTGCCGACGCTTCCGCGTCTGTTTTTCTTACTTCGGGGTGATTTGCTAAGCCAAGATAGTTATTCAAACTCCAGTTGAGCACGTTCTTGCCTTGGAACTTCATCCTCGGGCCTATTTCGCCTTCAAGCTTGGGAAACATAAAGTAACCATCCTGCTTGATGTTGGCGTAGGTTCCCAGGGGAGTCTTTTCCGTAATGAGTTTCTCAAAAATGTCCACTTTCTTCCTGTTTTATTTGACGTTACAATCTGAAAGTGCGAAGTTAACAGGAAAATTATATCTGGGAAAAGCAATTATAAAAATATTAAATGGGGCAAATCAAGAGATTGCTGGTAGCAAACCGGGGCGAAATTGCACTCAGAATCATGCGAACGGCCAGGAAAATGGCGATGGAAACGGTGGCAGTATTTAGTGAAGCCGATCGAAATATGCCATTCGTCCGCTATGCCGACTACGCCGTCAATATCGGAAAGGCCACGCCGGGGGAGTCGTACCTGAACATCGAAAAAATCGTGGATGCGGCCCGCGCCCTTGATTGCCAGGCCATCCATCCCGGATATGGGTTTCTGTCTGAAAATGCCCTTTTTGCACAAAAATGTGAGTCTGCCGGCATCCTGTTCGTGGGGCCCCGCTCGCACTCTATTGAGCAAATGGGGGATAAGCTAAAAGCAAAACAGGCAGTGAAAAAATTCGATATTCCCCTGGTGCCAGGCGTGGACAAGCCAATTTCCGATCTTGATGAGGCGCTCCACATAGCCGAAAATATAGGCTACCCGGTCATGATCAAGGCCAGCGCAGGTGGTGGCGGCAAAGGGATGCGCGTAGTGTACGAAAAAGCCACATTAAAAGCTGACATGAAGACGGCCATGAGTGAGGCCCAGGCCTCTTTTGGCGATCCGTCCGTATTTATCGAAAAATTTATCGAAAGTCCGCGGCACATCGAAGTGCAGATAATGGCCGATGAGCACGGCAATATCATCCATCTTAATGAGCGCGAATGCTCCATCCAGCGGCGCCATCAAAAGGTAGTGGAAGAGTGCCCTT
>CAYUJK010000144.1:0-8892 GCA_964444895.1 uncultured Roseivirgaceae bacterium | reverse complement strand
TTGTGGTAGGTGATCTGCTCCCAGCCGCTTATGTGCTGGCGGTTGTCGTCCAGGGTTACTTTTATGTGGTAGTCTACCTTTTGTTGCCAATAGGCCGGCCCCGGGCTTCCGTCGCCGGCGCGGTAGCTATTGGGTGTGGGCAGTAGCGTTTCCATTTGTTCAAACCGGCGGCCCTCAAAGTTTTCCTGTGCGCATACCACATGACCTGAAAATGCTGCCAGAAAAATGACTATTCCTCTCCTTATATTCATAATCACCAATACTTAGACTCAAACATCATGGTAATGGCTATTCCGGCGATGGCCGAAGAGATCACCATTACCCAATCGCGGCGGTTGAAGTTAAAAGTGCCGATAAAGATGGTAGAAATCAATAAAAATAAGCTTACGATAATAATTTGCCCTGCTTGTATGCCCAGGTTGAAGGCAATAAGCGGGCGTACAATATTAGGCTCGGCGGCCAGCATTCCCTTGAGGTAGTTGGCAAAATCGAACCCGTGGATGAGGCCGAATATCAGCGCAAGAAAATAATTGCGGTTTACATATTTGTAAATGTTGTAGTTTTCCTTGCCCTGCAGCAGGTTTGATATTCCCGTGAGCAAGATGGTCATGGGCATCAGGAACATCATCAGGTTTTCGTTGTAGTTAAAGATATCCATTACGGCAAGCACCATCGTAATGGAGTGCCCAACGCTGAACGAAGCGATCAGGATCACCACTCTTTTCCAGTCTTTCAGCAAAAAAATCACCGAAAGCGCCATTAGAAAAAGTATATGATCTACCGAGTAGATATCAATAATGTGCTGGGTGCCTAATTTGAAAAATAGTCGAAACTGCTCCATCCTCTCAAACAACTTTGTATTTTTCCAAGAATCACAATATTATCATTTTATAATGAAAATAAATAGGATCAAAAGCACGGAGAACTACCGGAGATTTACTTTCGGGGAGAGCTTGTTAGGCTGTTGGTGATGCGCCGAGCCTTGAATGATGGATTGTCTGCCACGAGTGGCCGCTGTGTCGCAGCACGGCCAGGGCATTTACACCAAAGTGATGGTGGATCTTTTTGTTCTTAAATTCTTCCCAGGCCCGGTAAAAGTTTTTTGGAGTGAGGTCTTTGAAGGCCACCGTGATGTGAGGCGAAAACGAGGGAAAGCGAGCCGCCTGGTTTTTGAGACTCAGGGCTTTTTCCAGGTGCAGATTCAAGGCCCAATAAAGGTTTTCGAGCGGTTTGTTGGGGAGAATGTCTACGAAAATCACGCGCGGAGCAAAGGCGCTGTATCCGCTGGCCTCGCAGTCGAATGGCGAGTGGACATGGGCAAACTCGTCCATTGTTTGTAAAAGTTCGGTTTCCCGGGCTTGTTCCAGGCGAAACGGCGGTGCCAGCGTAATGTGCGGTGGAGACTTCAGGGCCGCCGCTGAGTGATAGCGCTGCGCTATGTAATTCTTGATCGCGCTGATGTCGCTGCTTACTCCTTCGGGTGTCAATATTGCCACGAAATATAAATTCGAAGCCATTTTTTTAATAATAATTATTAGATTTATGCTAAATTAATTTTTTTAACCTGAACCTACTATGCGGATAAATATGACAAAGCCATGTTGTTTGGTTTTTCTGTTTGCACTTTTGTCACAATCTCAGGCATTCGCACACGTATTCCATACCGATAGTCTCATTAAGTTTCACGGACGTGTTTTAGATTCCGTATCGGACGCTCCCAATAAATTGCCGGTGAAAGCCAAGATCATCCTGGAGCGCTTGCCCTATGGAAGTGAAATCGGGATTCTTTCGTCAAACGATACTTCAGGATATTACGAATACTACCTATCGCTCAACCACGACTACAAAATCGACATCAAAAGTGAAGGTCATTATCCTTTTACCGAAACCGTAAAGCCCCGGCAATGGGCCGCGAACGGTGAGTTGCATAAAGATTACTACCTCACACCCCAATGGAAAGAAGACCAGGTGATACGCCTCAATAAGCTGATTTTTGAGCAGGGGCGGTCCATCATATCGCAGGAATCCCTGTCGGAGCTCAACATCCTGGCGCGCGCACTTATGGGAAATCCTTCCATGATCATCCAGCTCGAAGGCCATACCGACTGGCGCGGCGATTCGCGCAGCAACATGGCGCTTTCGGAAGAAAGGGTGGAGGCGGTGAAAAACTACCTCGTATCGTTGGGAATAAACCAAAAAAGAATAAAAACAAAAGCCTTTGGCGGTTCCAACCCCATCACACGCGATGACTCCCTGGAGGCATCTTCCATCAACAGAAGGGTAGAAGTAAGGGTATTGAAGATCGAATAATATTTGGCAAGTTAATCAGTTGGATTTAAAACCTATTTTTATTGAGTTATGAATAAAATATACCTGGCTATTGCAGCCTTATTTTTGAGCAGCGCTGTTTCAGCACAGCGCATTTACTGGGCAGAAAAAGTGGTGGACTACTCCTCTCAGCTGTCTGACACGGAATACTCGGCCCAGCAAGTTCTGGGCAAGCCAAACGCCATGCCCCAAACGGGAAATAACCCTACTGCCTGGCTTCCCAGCAAACCCAACAAAACAGAGCACATTACGGTTTCCTTTGAAAAGCAGGTGCGAGTGAACCAAATCGTCATTGCCGAGTCGTACAATCCCTCGGCCACCTACCAGATATACCTGTATGACGAGAACGGTATAGAATACCTGGTGCATACCTTCAACCCAAGACCCATAGACCTGCAAAACCGCTTGATCAATATTTTCATCGATCGCACCAGCTACAAAGTGAGCGCGCTGAAGCTCGTGCTCGACTGTGCCAAGGTGCCTGGGTACAATGGTATAGACGCCATAGCCATATCGCCATCCAGGAAAGCGATCGACATTAAGATAGATGAACCCGAGAGCCTGCGCAAGGACATAAAAATTGAAAAGCTCGACGAAAACGTGAACAGCGAATACAAAGAGACCAGGCCGCTGATATCGCCCGACGGCAAAACCATCTACTTCAGCCGTAAGAACCACCCCGACAACGTGGGAGGAGAGAAAGATGAAAACGATATCTGGTACTCTAACCTGGATCCCGAAACTGGCAAGTGGCAGCAAGCCCAAAACCTGGGGACGCCACTCAATACTAAAGGCCCTAACTATATCAGTTCCATTACCCCGGATGGCAACACCATGGTAGTGCTACTGGGAAATGAGTATGCCAAAAAAGGCAAAATGCAACCCGGTGTTTCCATCTCGTTCAAGCGCGGGGAGCAGTGGAATGAGCCCATGCCCCTTGAGATCATCAACTCGTACATAGAAGGACTGGATGGGCACTATTTTCTGGCCAACAACCGCAAAACGCTGATCATGTCAGTAAACCGCTTTGACTCGTACGGTGGCCGTGACCTATACGTGAGCTTCCTGAAAGACGACGGCAAGTGGACCGAGCCCAAAAACCTGGGCAACGATGTGAACTCCGCCGGAAACGAGCTCTCACCCTTCCTGGCCCCTGATCATGAAACACTCTATTTCTCGTCCAGCGGATTCAGCGGATACGGCGGAACAGACATTTACATAAGCCGGCGCCTGGACGACACCTGGACCAACTGGACCGAGCCCGAAAACCTCGGTTCAGAGATCAATACGGACGGAGACGACGAATTCTTTACCCTACCTCCATCTGGCAAGTTTGCCTATTTCACCCGCGGAGGGATAGAGGAAAATGCCGATATCCACCAAATAGAATTGCCGATTTTCTACCAGCCTTCGCCGGTAGTAGCCGTGAAGGGTTTTATCTTTGATCAAACCTCTGACAACCCCGTGGAGGCCAAAATATCCTACACCCTTCTTCCTGAGCAGGAGAGTGTGGGCTTCGTGATGAGCGACCCCGAAACCGGCGAATACGAAATACTACTGCCGGCAGGGTCATCTTACTCCTACGTGATCGAGGCTGAAGGCTATGCACCTATAGAAGAGAAGATAGACCTCCAGGAAGAGGTAGACTACCGCGAAATTGAGCGAAACCTGACGCTGGTAAAAGAAGGCTCTGACGACCAGAAAATAGATGATTTTTTCAACAAAAAGACAGACAAGCTCGTGTTGGGCGACGCCGTCCTCTTTGACGTAGGCTCAGAAAAGCTGAAGGAAGAGGCCAAGCCGCTACTCGACAAGGTTTCGGAACACCTGAAGAAAAGCGCGGGCACAAAGCTGGAAATCTCCGGCCATACCGATAATGTAGGCCCTGATGAGGTAAATAAAACCCTCTCGGAAAAAAGAGCAGAATCCGTAAAAGCCTACCTCGTAGCCAAGGGATTGAACAAATCGCGCTTTACCACCGTGGGCAAAGGCGCCAGCCAGCCGATAACCAGCAATGCCACCGAAGACGGCCGCGCCCGCAACAGAAGGGTAGAATTTAAAGTAGTGGATTAAAAGAAATCATTTTACTTGTAGCAAAAACCCCTTTCCAGTGAAGAGATATTTGGGAAGGGGTTTTTTTGTTTTAGAGAGGTGAGTCGTTGTTTAGGAATAAGTTGACCAAGGGCAATTTTAGGGAGAAGAAAACAGCTTCGTGGTTGTCAAAATTGTCTTTTGGTCAAGTATTCTTAAATTGTAACAATCGTAAATTGAAGGCGGCGACTTCGACAGAATACTGATATGTTAAACGGTTGACCATTGCCCTCCACTTTTTTACAAATGAACCAGAACCCGGAGCAGATAGCGAGAGATAATATCGATAAACAACTTATCCAGGCAGGATGGACTATCCAGGACAAGAAATCTGTGAACCTGGGTGTTAACCTGGGCATTGCCATCAGGGAATTTCAAACCGATGTGGGGCCGGCAGACTACATTTTGTTTGTCGATAGAAAACCGGTGGGCGTGATAGAGGCCAAGCGAGTGGAAGAAGGGGTACACCTCACCGTGCATGAAGACCAAGCCCTGGACTATGCCCAGGGAAAACTCAAATACCTGAACAACGATCCTCTGCCTTTTGTATACGAAAGCACGGGTGGTCTTACCCGGTTTACTGACTACCGCGATCCGAAGCCACGATCCAGAACTTTATTTCATTTCCATCGACCGGAAACACTGGCTGAATGGGTCAAGCAACCCGAAACACTAAGAACCAGGCTTAAGAGTATGCCTCCCTTAAATGAAGAGGGGCTGCGCCCGGCCCAAAAATCTGCCATCAAAAACCTCGAGACTTCTTTCAAAGAAAACCGCCCAAAGGCGCTCATTCAAATGGCTACGGGTGCGGGCAAAACTTTTACCGCCTGCACTTTTGTCTACCGTTTGCTCAAATATGCCAAGGCAAAGCGCATTTTATTCCTGGTAGACACCAAAAACCTGGGTGAGCAGGCCGAGCAGGAATTCCTGGCTTATTTACCCAATGACGACAACCGGAAATTCACAGAATTGTACAACGTCCAAAGGCTCAACTCAAGCTACATCGCCTCGGACAGCCAGGTCTGTATTTCCACTATTCAGCGGCTTTACTCGGTGTTAAAAGGAGAGGAGCTTGATGAAAAACTGGAAGAAGAAAATCCAAATGAAAAAGTCTGGCAAAAGAGGGAGCAACTGCCTGTGGAGTACAATCCCGGAAATCCCGTCGAACAATTTGATTTTATTGTTATCGACGAATGCCACCGGTCGATTTACAATTTGTGGAAGCAGGTGCTTGATTATTTTGACGCTTTCCTCATAGGGCTCACCGCCACTCCCGACAAGCGGACCTTTGGCTTTTTCAATGAAAATGTAGTGAGCGAATATACATACGAAGAGTCCGTGGCCGATGGCGTGAATGTTCCTTATGATGTTTTCACCATAGAAACCGAGATCACGCAAAAGGGTGCGAGCATTAAAGCCCGGGAATACGTCGACAAAAGAGAAAAGCTATCGCGGCGGAAACGCTGGGACCGCCTCGACGAAGACATGGTTTACACTGCCAACCAGCTTGACAGAGACGTGGTAAACCCCAGCCAGATCCGCAACATTATCCGTGCCTTCAAGGAAAGCCTCCCCACCATATTTCCGGACCGATACGATGAAAACGGAGAGTTTGAAGTGCCCAAAACTTTGGTATTTGCGAAGACCGACAGCCATGCAGACGATATCATCCAAATCATACGGGAAGAGTTTGGCGAAGGCAACGACTTCTGCAAAAAGGTAACTTACAAAATAGAAGAAGACCCGAAATCGGTTTTGAACAAATTCCGGAATAGCTGGGCGCCGCGCATAGCGGTAACGGTAGATATGATCGCGACAGGAACTGATGTAAAACCCTTGGAAATTCTGCTGTTTATGCGGGACGTAAAAAGCCTCAACTATTTTGAGCAGATGAAAGGCCGGGGTACGCGCACCCTGCATTTTGAAGATTTGAAGCGCGTAACCAGAACCGCAAGACACACCAAAACGCATTTTGTGATCGTCGATGCGGTGGGCTCTACCAAATCCAAGAAGACCGATAGCCGTCCTTTGGAAAGAAAGCGCGGCGTGCCACTGAAAGACCTGCTGAATGCTATAGCCCTGGGAGCGCAGGATGAGGACCTGTTTATCTCACTTGCCAATCGCCTGATCCGCCTCGAAAAGCAACTCACGGAAAGTGAGAAAGCGAAATTTGTAGAAATGACCAACGGGAAAAGTATCAACGGCGTGGTAAAGGAACTTCTGAATGCTTATGACCCTGATGCCATTGACGCTGGCACCAAAAGATTAGTGAGTGAAATTCCCGTTCAGGATCTCACGCCCGCCAAAGAAGAGGAGTGCAGAAATCAAGCCCGGGAAAAGCTGGCCGTTTGGGCAGCATCTACTTTCACAGGAGAGCTTAATGAGTACCTGGAAAATGTACGCAAAGTACACGAGCAGATCATTGATACTGTCAACCGGGATAAAATAATAAGGGCCGAATGGGATTCTTACTCCAACGAAAGAGCGCAGGAAGTGGTAAAGGATTTTACAGCCTACATCGAGGCCAATAAAGATGAGATCACGGCCCTCAGCATTTTTTATGATCAGCCTTTCCGCAGAAGGGAGCTAACCTTCCGGATGATCAAGGAGGTAATGGAAAAGCTAAAGCTTGATAAACCGCTGCTGGCCCCACATTACGTCTGGGAAGCTTATGCGCAAATTGAAGAGGTGAAAAGCGACAGCCCAAAAAACGAATTGGTGGCGCTGGTTTCTCTGATAAGAAGAGTAAGCGGAATAGACCCGCAATTAACGCCCTACAACAAAATTGTAGATAAGAACTTCCAGGACTGGGTATTTAAAAAGCATTCCGGCGCAGGAGAAAAATTTACCGAAGAGCAGATGGCCTGGCTGCGCATGCTAAAAGACCACATCGCCTCAAGCTTTCACATAGAAATCGATGATCTTGACTTCACGCCTTTCGACAGCAAGGGAGGGCGAGGCAAGATGTGGCAGTTATTTGGGGATAAGATGAACGCAATTATTGAGGAGTTGAATGAGGAGTTGGTGGCGTAATTGTCTGAACCATGATTTTAACGATTAAAAGATTACTTGATTATGAAGCATGAAGAATTAACACGGCAAATTATTGGATGCTCAATGGAGGTACATAAAAGGTTGGGAAATGGTTTTCAGGAGGTGATCTATCAAAGAGCACTGGAAATAGAAATGAACCAGGCGGGATTGGAGTTTCAAAGAGAAATGGAGATGCCGATTTTTTACCGTGATTTTGAGATTGGATCGAGGCGTGTAGATTTTTTTGTTGAAGGAAAGATAATGGTAGAATTGAAAGCATTGATAAAATTGGAAGATGTACATCTGGCGCAAGCCATGAATTATTTGGAGGCTTATAAAATGGAGATAGGTTTGTTAGTAAATTTTGGGGGAAGAAGTTTGGAATTTAAAAGAGTCCACAACAACAAACTTCTTAAAAACGAAAATCATGGCAATCTGTAAATCCTAAACAATCATGGTTCAGACAACGAGGAAGGAAAGTAGACTAAACCATAAGATAAGGTTAACTTTGTGAAAAAATTGAAATGTATTATAGAAGAAAATTGATATTGTCCCTGCTGGAAGTTTTTGGTAATCGATTGGAAAAGGTGCAGTTGCAGAAGCTTCTGATGATCCTGTCCGAAAGCCAGGCCGAAAGGAAATATCATTTTGTTCCTTACAAATACGGCTGCTTTTCTTTTCAGGCTAATGCTGATTTGAGTACCCTACAGAAGTACCAGTTGGTGATGGAAGATGAAAAATCCTGGAGGAAAACCGGAAGCGAAAATTATCTAAACAGCCTTAAGAAAGAAGACATTGCAGCGATAGTGGCGCTAAAGGAAAGTTTTGGGGAGATGTCGACTGACGAGCTAATAAAATACACGTATGAACAATTCCCCTACTATGCCATCAATAGCAAAATCGCCGAAAGATACTTAGACGCACATCAACTTGAAAGGGTAAAAAGGCAAATACCCGAAACAGCTTTTCAGGGACTTTTCACCATAGGTTATGAAGGCCTTTCCCTTGAAGAATACATCAATAAACTGATCAAAGCCGGTGTGGCTGTGCTTGTCGACGTGCGTAAAAATTCTTTTAGCATGAAGTATGGCTTTAGCAAGTCCCAACTGCAAAAGGCTTGCACAGGCGTAGGTATACAGTTTTTTCATTTTCCCGAGGTAGGCATAGTTTCGGACAAACGACAAGAGTTGCGCTGCCAGGCAGATTATGATGCTTTATTTGAGGATTACAAAAAGGAAGTGCTTCCGCAAACGCAAACGACACAAGAGCAGATTATAAAGCTAATAGAACAATATTCCAGGGTGGCCATTACCTGTTTTGAAGCTGACATTTGCCAGTGCCACCGCAAACACTTGGCAGAAGCCATTTGTAATCATCCATTTTTCGAATATGAATTAGCTCACCTGTAAAGATGCCAAGAGAAAAAGTCCTGATAACCGT
>CAYUJK010000143.1:2398-8919 GCA_964444895.1 uncultured Roseivirgaceae bacterium | reverse complement strand
TCCAACTCAGGATCGCTGGACTCGTGGTTGTACTCCCTTTTTGTGGTAGCACCAATAGCCTCAGCAAGTTCCAGTTGAAGCTTGCACTGCTCTTTGATGGCTTCGTGCGCAAATTTCAAAGCCTCCAGCATTTCGTCTTCAGACACTTCGCTCATTTCACCTTCTACCATGATGATGTTTTCCATGGTAGCGGCAACGATGATGTCAAGCGTAGCATCGCCGATTGACTTCGAATTCGGGTTCACTAAATAATCGCCATTGGATTTGACAACGCGAACTTCTGAAATGGGCCCGTTGAACGGAATGTCCGACACCGATATGGCCGAGGAAGCCGCCAATGCCGCAAGGGCATCAGGAAGCACCTCTGCATCGGCTGAAATCAACTGGATATTCACCTGGGTCTCTGCGTGGTAGTCGTCGGGAAACATGGGCCTGATAGCCCTGTCTACGAGGCGACAGATCAATACTTCATGATCCGAAAGCCGTCCTTCTCTTTTTAAAAAGCCTCCGGGTATCCTTCCCGCGGCGGCAAATTTCTCCTGATAATCTACTGATAGCGGTAGAAAATCGGCATTTTCTACCGGATCTTCATTGGAAACGACGGTAGCGAGCAACATGGTATTGCCCATACGTACTACGACAGCCCCATCGGCCTGCTTGGCTAGCTTTCCTGTCTCAATGGTAATTGTCCTACCGTCTGGGAGGGTAAGTGATTTACTAATTCCTTTTACTGACATAATGTTTATTAAAAATAATAAGAATGGTGGGATAGGACGAAAAAGGGGAATTCCACCTTAGAATCCCCCGAAATTCGTTTATTTCCTGATATTAAGTTCTTTGATAATCGCTCTGTACCTTTCTATGTCTTTCTTCGAGAGGTAATCCAGCAACCTTCTGCGCTTACCCACCAACTTCAATAAGCCAAGCTGAGTAGAGTAGTCTTTCTTGTTGCTTTTCAGGTGTTCGGTCAGGAAGTTAATCCGATAGGTAAACAAAGCAATTTGTGATTCAGGTGAGCCTGTATCCGTCTTCGCTTTTAACCGACCATGATTTTCGAACAGTTCTTGTTTTTTTTCTTTCGTTAAATACATGCTTAGTTAAAATTATGAATTAAAATTAAAATTTTGCAAAGCTACTAATAATTAATATTTCTGCCAATAGAAATGTTTTATTCCTCCACCGGTTTGAACCTCTTCCTGATCCTTTTCCACAGGACGTTGTAGTAGTCTAAATCGAATAACTTTGCATCTTTTCGCGCTTGTTTCAGGGCAAATAATCCAATCGGGATGAGAATGATGTTTGCCAACCAAACGGCCAAAAGCGGCGACATCAGACCCTGGCGTGCCCATTTTTCCCCCAGCATCGAAATGACGTAGAAAAGCACAAAAAAGAGTATGGATAGCAGCACGGGCATTCCCAATCCTCCCCGTTTAATTATTGCTCCGAGCGGCGCTCCGATCAGAAAGAAGGCGAGGATCGTGATCGCCATCGCCAGTTTCTTAAACTTCTCAATCTCAAACATCCTTATCTGCCGGATCATTCCGGACATTTGTATGTTTTGCGTAGAAAGGTTGCTCTTCACATACCTGACGTGATTGAGTGCCGAGAGCACAGCCGACTTCCTGACCTTCTCCGTGCTGAAAACACTGTCTATTTTTTCATAACCTGCCAGGGGCACGATTGTGTCCCTGGCCACCAATGAATCATACGGCAGGTACGATTCTACCACGTTTGTGGAGTCGTCAATCAGATAATAATCTACGATCTGGATATTAACCAGAAGCGAGTCAGAAGAAACGGTGTCAGCTGCAACTGCTGTATCGTCGATGTCATTGACGGGCAGTTTGGCAGGGACTTTCGAAGTCTGCTTGGAAGCATTTACGTTTATCTGCTTTCCATCATCCGTTTTGCGGCGAAGGGTCTTGGGTACACTTGCACGTTCAGACGGCTTCACGATTTCCCGGGAAATGGGTACTGAACGGGGTTTTTGCTGATTACTGGTGTTAGCTTCCTGGCTCACCTGCTGCACCCTGGGGCGTTGAGTTTTCTCCCGCTCCTCAGGCTTGACTTTCTTTGCGCCAGGCTTTTCAGGTTGACTGCTCAAGTCGTTGGTACTCTTCTGGTGATATTTAAAAAAATAGGAAGAGTTCATCTTTATCTCTTCACTCATGTTGTTATAGTCTCGATGCATAGAGTCAAGATCGGATCTCAGCTGATTGAGATTTTTCATAAGCCGGTTGTTGGAAAACAGGTCTTTGCGGGTGCG
Source organism: uncultured Roseivirgaceae bacterium (assembly GCA_964444895.1). Taxonomy (GTDB): domain Bacteria; phylum Bacteroidota; class Bacteroidia; order Cytophagales; family Cyclobacteriaceae; genus CAJXNP01. Next base: position 6,653 of record CAYUJK010000143.1, on the reverse strand, counting down.
CTTCAAGTCAAATTCTGAAAGACTGAAAATCATCTTGCTTTTATCGAACTGACTCCGCAGATACGGACTTGCCTCTTCCGATTCACCTTTCTTTCGGCGGCTGTTTCGCTGAGGGGTCTGTTCTTCATATCGTTTACCTTCAAACAGCTCAAGTACCAGGTAGCGGCTATCCATAATATTGTACATTTTGCCGGAGTCTGCCAGGATGATGGCTTTGTTGCCGCGCGTACCCGCATGATCATAAATGATGATGTCTTTGAGCGTTTCGTCGTCAGAAAACTTCTGGTTTATTTTGATGCTGTATCCGGGTATACCGTGGTAAAAAACGCCCTGTTTTATATCGAGTGCCGGCTTTTTTTGCCGGATATCATAAAGCAGGCTGAAGGCTTCCAGGTTGGCCTGCGGCACTATATAGTTATTGTTGAAAAAACCTAACACTACCAGGAAACAAGCTACCAGAAACATGGGCCGCATAGTCCGCAACAGCGAAATACCGGCGCCTTTTATCGCGGTAAGCTCGAAGTGCTCTCCCAGGTTGCCAAAGGTCATCAGCGAAGACAGCAGCAACGCCAGCGGTAGGGCGTTGGTGGTCATGTTAATACTGAAGTAAAAGATAAGCTGCGAGATAACCCCTACCCCCAGGTCCTTGCCCACGATTTCATCGAAGTATTTTAGCATGAACTGGGTGAGCAGTATAAATACGACCACGAAAAAAGTAATAAAAAAAGGGCCGAAAAAAGAAGATAATACTAGTTTGTCGATTTTTTTCATAAGTAAGCCAGGGGCGACTGCTGCTTTGAACTGCAAATATCAGCTTTTTATTCCTATTGGCATGACAGAAAGCGTGCCGGAATTCCAAATTATGTGCTTTTTCTGGCGTGGCAAGGCCTGCGTGGAGTAAAAAAGCTACGTGCTCAGCCTCCTACCGTTTCTTTTAGCGTCATGAGAAGGTTTTCCCAAACGGCCTGCTGCTCTTCCTGATCGTCAAAATCGGAGTATTCTACTACTTTTAAAAAGACGGATTGCGTGAGCTCGTTTTCTTCGAGCTTAAATTCGATGTAGTTGGGGTCGTCGTCATCGCCCACAAACTCAAATTTCACATAGCCATTGGTACGGTGCCCTACAAGCCGGGCCGGGTGATCTTCATCTTCCCACAGAAAGTTGAACACCTTGTCCTCATTAATATTTACATCATCGGCAAACCACTGTGCCAGACCGCTTGGAGTAGATAGATAGGGGTATAGCATCTTCTTAGATGCGTTTATTTCGGTTTCATGAACAAACTTTCTTTTATTCATCAGAGCGTTGTTGTTAGCGTAGATCAAAATTACTCTAAATACATAAGTCCTAAAATCTCTGGGTTCAGGAGATGACGCAATAGAAGTTACCAATATTAACTTAATATCTGGAAAATGAAAAATTTTGCTCTACTGTTTTCCTAAAAAGTGCAGATTTTCTTAGGGTTTTAAATTATGATATTTATATCTTTGCACTCCCATTTTCTGGCGAGGTAGCTCAGGTGGTTAGAGCGCAGGATTCATAACCCTGAGGTCGGGGGTTCAATTCCCCCCCTCGCTACAAAAAAAGCCTCTCAACGTTCGTTGAGAGGCTTTTTTATTTCCTGTCGGCAAGTGATAAAGCCGGGTTTTTGCAAACCCTATAAAAGCAGAAAGCCGCTACTTCCTAGCGGCTTTCCGACAAACATTAAACCACAACCTATGAAATTAAGTTCTTTGATTCGTATTGGTCAATAAACAAATTATCTGCTCGTACTAATGTTGCTCTTTCAATCGGGCACTTGTGATACCCTTTATCAAAAACTAACGATACAAAGTAATGGAAAATAGGGCAACTTAAATTTTGAATGCAGAACATAACCTTACCTGTGTAAAGAATGAATTTAAATGTAATCCATACCTGTAAAAAGCCGGGCAGCGCAAAACCAATATCGACGAAAAGCCCGCAAAAGGGGAAATTTAAAGGGATTGGTGCTCAAAATAGCCACAGCTATAAAAAGCAAAAAATGATGCTTTAATGGAGAAATATGGAAATACAGGCGTCTTTTTTACATTCCGGGACAAAAGAAAAGGGCCGCCTGTTATCACAAGCAGCCCTTCTTTTATGAGGTTGTGAATGATTTTATTTCACTTTTTCCACAATGGCTTTAAATGCCTCGGGGTTATTCATGGCCAGGTCAGCGAGCACCTTACGGTTGATGTCGATGTTGGCTTTTTTAAGTTCGCCCATAAATTTTGAATACGAAAGGCCGTACTCCCGAACACCGGCGTTAATTCTCTGAATCCAGAGTTTTCTGAAATCTCTTTTCTTTACCTTTCTGTCCCGGTAGGCGTAGAGCCACCCCTTCTCAAGGGTATTTTTCGCTACGGTCCACACATTTTTTCGACGACCGAAGAAGCCCTTGGCTAACTTCATCATCTTTTTTCTCTTAGCCCTTGAGGCTACTGCATTTACTGATCTTGGCATTTTTAATTTTTGATTTTTGGAAACAGGCGCTCAAAAGAGACTTTTCAGCCCGAAACCTGGTGAAACAATAAACCTGCTTATATATTCAATAAGCGTTTGATTCTCGGCTCGTCCGACTTGTGAACTAAAGCGGCGTGCGTGAGATTTCTCTTTTGCTTGGTTTCCTTCTTGGTAAGGATGTGACTTTTGAAAGCGTGCTTTCTCTTGATCTTTCCTGTACCGGTTAGCTTAAACCTTTTTTTAGCTCCAGAGTTTGTTTTTACTTTAGGCATTTGTATATGATAATTTAAAAACTACTTTTTCTTAATGGCTTTTGGCGAAAGAATGATGGTCATCCGCTTACCTTCCAAACGCGGCATTTGGTCTACTTTCCCATAATCTTCCAATGCCTGGGCAAATTTCAACAGTAATATCTCTCCCCTTTCTTTAAAAACGATGGTTCTTCCAACGAAATGGACGTACGCTTTGACCTTCGCCCCATCTTCAAGAAAATTAACAGCGTGCTTTACTTTGAAGTTAAAATCGTGGTCGTCGGTATTCGGACCGAACCGGATTTCTTTCAAAACGGTTTTCTGGGCTTTGGCCTTTATCTCCTTTTGCTTCTTCTTTTGTTCGTATTTGAACTTAGAATAGTCGATAATCTTGCACACAGGAGGGTTGGCATTTGGAGATATCTCCACCAAATCCAAGCTTTGTTCTTCGGCGAGCTTGAGCGCGTCGTGAATGCTGTAAACGCCCGTTTCGATATTCTCACCTACTAACCTTACTTCCCTGGTTCTGATGCGTTCGTTAACCCTATATGGCTCTTCTACCCTGCCACGGTTACCGTAAGTACGTCCTCTATTAATATTAACCTCCGTTTTTTAGTTTGACAACTGTTAATAAAACAAGCTGCAAATATCAGCCAATTATTTTTATTTTAAAAATCCCACTAAAATAATTATATTTTTGAAGCTGTCAAATTCATGCTCTTTTCCAGCTCTTCGGTCATGAACTTCAGCAGACCTGCAAAATCAAAACTGCCCTGGTCTCCTTCTTTATGCTTCCTTACCGATACGCTGTTGGTTTCCTTCTCCTTCTCTCCTACTATCAGCATCACCGGCACCTTGCCCACCTCGGCGTCCCTTATCTTTCGGCCTATTTTTTCATCGCGGTTATCTACGGTACCTGTAAATCCTTCGCTACTCAGCATTCTCTGCACTTCATCGGCGTATTCAGCAAACTTTTCGGAGATAGGCAACACAATAAACTGTTCCGGAGCCAGCCATAACGGGAAATTGCCGGCGCAGTGCTCAATCAAAATAGCAACAAACCGCTCCAGGGACCCAAAGGGAGCCCGGTGCAGCATTACCGGGCGATGTTTCTGGTTATCAGCACCGATGTATTCTAACTGGAACCTCTCAGGAAGGTTGTAGTCTACCTGGATAGTGCCCAGTTGCCAGTTGCGCTGCAGGGCGTCTTTTACCATAAAATCGAGCTTTGGACCGTAAAATGCCGCCTCGCCCAATTCGGTGACTGTTTGAAGGCCCTTTTCTGCCGCGGCCTCAATGATGGCCTGTTCAGCCATCGCCCAGTTTTTGTCATCACCTATGTATTTGGATTTATTTTCCGGGTCGCGAAGGGATATCTGGGCAGTGAAATTATCAAAGCCCAGCGATCGAAACACAAACAACACCAGGTCGATCACTTTTTTAAATTCATCCTTCACCTGCTCCGGTGTGCAGAAAATATGGGCGTCATCTTGCGTAAAACCCCTCACGCGGGTGAGGCC
>CAYUJK010000143.1:0-2298 GCA_964444895.1 uncultured Roseivirgaceae bacterium | reverse complement strand
ATGTGAGGCGTAATCACCCCCTCGTATCCAGCTTTTAATTGCGCCTTTTTCAGGAAATCAACGAGTCTCTCCCGCAACACGGTACCCTTGGGAAGCCAAAGCGGCAGTCCTTGTCCCACTTTTTCTGAGAATGCAAAGAGTTCCAATTCCTTGCCCAGCTTCCGGTGGTCACGCTTCTTGGCTTCCTCCAGCAAATGAAGGTATTCGGTAAGTTCTTTTTGCTTTTGAAAGGTAATGCCATATAGGCGGGTTAATTGTTTCCTCGTTTCGTCGCCGCGCCAGTAAGCCCCCGCCACATTGAGGATTTTTGCAGCCTTTACAAAAGAGGTATTGGGAATATGTGGGCCCCGGCACAGATCGGTAAATTGGCCCTGGTGGTAAAAGGTGATGCTGCCGTCTTCCAGGTCTTGCAGCAATTCCAGCTTGTACTCATCACCTTTTTTCCTAAAGTATTCGATGGCGGCTTGCTTGCCTATTTGTTCCCGCTTGAATTCATTTTTTTGCCGGGCCAGCTCCAGCATTTTTTCTTCTATCCGGGGAATGTCTTTCAGGGCATCAAACGCTGTATCTCCAAAATCCACATCGTAATAAAACCCCGCGTCTATGGAGGGCCCGATGCCGAATTTTATACCGGGAAACAGGGCCTCCAGGGCTTCAGCCATCAAGTGCGCAGAGGAGTGCCAGAAGGTAGCTTTTCCATCTTTATCGTTCCAGGTGAGCAATTGAAGCGTAGCATCACCTTCAATAGGCCGGGTGGCATCCCACACTTCACCATTTACCTTTGCTGCCAATACATTTCTCGCAAGCCCTTCGCTTATTGAAGCGGCAATTTCTAACCCTGAAATTCCTCTGTGATACTCTTTTACTGAACCATCGGGTAGGGTAATCTTAATTTTGTCTGCACTCATCTAATCGGTAATCTATTCTTCTAGTTAATAGGTGTTATAGGTTGAAGCGGCACAAACTCTCTTTCTCGCCGCCTTTGCTCCCTCATTTTCAATTCTCGCAAATATCTGATTTTTCTTCTTAGTTTTTCCAATTCTTCCCGGGCAATTGCCTGGGTAGAGTCGGCTTCTAATATTTCCTGGTAGATATCTTCGGCGGCCTGGTAGTTTTGTGTAATGTCATTCACTCTGGCAAGCAGCAGCTTTGACTCTACCGTGTTGTCTTGCCGGTTAGAAAGCTCTGCGTAGTACCGGGCAGAATCATATTCCCGCTGATCCAAATGTACCTTTGCGAGTATCAAGTATTTTTCGCCGAGCGCATCCAGTTCATCTATTGAATGTAGCACTACTTGCGCTGAGTCCAGCTTGCCTTCGTTTACATAAACATTTGTCAATATCAACTTGGTTTCGGCCCGGGATTTTAAATGGGGCGGCAGCGCGGAATATTTTGAAAAAAACTGATCAACCTGATCCAACGCCACAAGATAATCGAGGTACTCGATAACGGTGGAAAAGCCGACGTCCTTGCAGTACACGGCCTTCTCATAACTTTCAAGTGCTGCCACCGTATCAGCCATGCTCCGTTGCGCCACGGCCCTCAAATAGTAAAGCCTTGAGTGACCGGGGTCCTTTGCAAGCGAAGAGGTAATAACTTGCATGGCGCGGTCGTAGAATCCCTTGTGCACCAGCAAGGCTGCCTGGATAATTTGATAGTCGATACTACCCTCCAAAACAGAAACTTTGTTAAAATGTGTTTCCGCCTTTGCGATTTCGCCCGACTCCAGGTAATACCTCGTCAACTCCAGTTCAATTCTTTCCCGTTCGTCTACCTTTCCTTCTGCATCGTGCAGGGTCCTCTGCGCCATTTTCAAATTTCCAGCATCAAAATAAATCTGCGCCAGCCGCAAGTAATTGTCTGCATTTTCTGGCCGGCGCCTTATCAAATCACTTAGATAGGCGATCGATGTTTTGTCAGAAATATTCATATCAAAATCGGCAGGCGAACTCACCTTTTCCCGCTCCGAACAGCCAGTGGCCAAAAGGAGTAAACATGCTAAAAAGCTAAAAATGCTACGTAGACTTACAAAATGGCTTTTTCTCGACTCAGAGATCATAGCAACGGCGGTTCTTAGGCTACGAAATTATGAAAACAACCATCAAGCCACAAGCAACAGACGAGAATGATGTAAATGAATTCGGAAAGCCTTCATGTATTAAGCATATTTCATTATCAACTTACATGATGACGACTGGAGATTATTCTATTGGGTTTGGGAGTATGGGTGGTACGTGATTATATTTATCTTCAATGACTTTTAAAACAACGACTATGAAAACCTTCGTCCTGCTATTT
>CAYUJK010000142.1:5478-8937 GCA_964444895.1 uncultured Roseivirgaceae bacterium | reverse complement strand
GTGCTGCACTCCTATAAAGATATGGGACTCAATGTAAAAGGTGTTGACGCCAAGGCCCGTTTCTACAGTGCGTTAAAAGGGTTAACTGACCCCGAGGACAAACGAAAAGCCATTGGGCGAACGTTTATTGAAGTGTTTGACGAGGAGGCACATAAAATAAAGGATGTAAAGTGGCTGGGACAGGGAACCATCTATCCCGACGTAATCGAATCGGTATCGGTAAAAGGTCCGTCTGCAACCATCAAATCGCATCACAATGTTGGCGGCTTGCCCGAAAAAATGCACTTGAAAGTAGTAGAGCCCTTGAATACGCTGTTTAAAGACGAAGTACGCCTGGTAGGCAAAACACTGGAAGTGCCTGACAACATATTGAACAGGCACCCCTTTCCTGGCCCCGGACTTGGCATTCGTATCCTGGGAGAGATCACCGCTGAAAAGGTAAAAACCCTTCAGGAAGTGGATTACATTTTTATTTCTTCTTTAAAAAAGAAAGGACTATACAATGAAGTTTGGCAAGCACTCGCTGTGCTTACACCCATCCAGTCTGTGGGGGTAATGGGTGATGAGCGCACGTATGAAAATGTAGTAGCGCTGCGGGCGGTAAGCAGCATAGATGGCATGACAGCCGACTGGAGCCGGCTACCTTATGATTTTTTGGCAGAAGTATCAAACGAGATCATCAACAAAGTAAAATCGGTGAACCGGGTGGTGTATGACATCAGCTCTAAGCCCCCGGCAACAATAGAATGGGAATAATGGTTCATCGCAACGAACAACAAACCGGAATGAGAAAGTACACACTTCTTTTTGCGCTTCTTTTCTGTATTTTCAGAGTTGACGCACAAAACGCTCAGTCTTTTCAACAAAGCTACGAAAATGGCAAGGAGCTTTTCAAAATGGAGCGCTACGGCCTTGCCATGCAGGCCTTCAAGCCGCTCATCAGCGCATTCAACGAAAACCCTTACACCAAGCCAGCTTCGTTTCACTACGCCGTGGCAGCTTATTATGAAAAGCAATACGACGTTGCCCTTTCGACCCTTACGGAGCTAAAAACTTCGTATCCCGAATGGAAACAACTGGATGAGGTAAACCTTTGGCTGAGTCGTGTGTATACCGAAAAAAGGGACTTTGAAAAGGCCGTTGAAGCCCTCAATGATATCAAAAACCCCGAAACCTCTGACTTTGCCAATGAACTGCTACTCAGCCGGCTAATCAAGACCGATTCGTACGACTCTTTGCATGCTCTGTACCAAAAACACCCCGATAACAAGCCTGTAGCCATAAGCCTGGCAACGGCAATCGCTAAAAAACCACTCCCTGAGCAGGATAGAAACCTTCTCTTTGAATTGATAGAGAAACACAACCTCTCTGACGAAAAATATGGCCTGGTAGAAATCGAAAAATCTGAGAAAAAAAATTCGTACAATATAGCAGTGCTCCTGCCCTTTATGAAGAGTGATTTGATGAACAACAGGAGCGCCATTCGCAACCAGTTTGTGATTGACCTGTACCAGGGTATGCTGCTGGCACAGGAAGAGCTGAAGGCCATGTCCATAAAAGTAAACCTCCTGGCCTATGACACCAAACACGACGAAAAAACAACCCGAAAAATACTGGAACTCCCAGAGCTGCAACATGTAGACCTCATCTATGGCCCGCTATACCCTCAACCTGTGAAACTGGCCAGTCAATTTTCGTACGACTACAAAATCAACATTTTCAATCCACTCTCCGCTAATCAACAGGTAGTTGGCAATAATCCGTATTCTTTCCTGTACATGCCCACAAATGAAACACAGGGCCGATACTGCGCCGAATACCTGATTCAAAACCAGATTGCAAAAAAAACTGGCTTTGTATTTTATGGTTCCGAAGAAAAGGATTCGGTATTGGCGTATAACTTTGCCTCAACCTTTTACGAAAATGGGGACAGCTCACTGGTGTTGATGGAGATCGAAGAATCACGCTCAAAAAAAATCATTGAAATCCTCACGGAAGGAACCAAAGTGGAGATAGAGCCTCCCAGTGGCAACCGTCCTGCAAAAACCAAGATGCTGTACAAAATACCCAGGGACAGCATTGGCTTTGTATTTATAGCCTCAGAAAGCCCCGCTATCGCCAGCAGTGCCATTACCGCACTGGAGACCCGGGAAGACACCGTCGCGTTGATCGGTAAAGAAAACTGGCTCAACAGCCAGATTATCAGTTACGATGCGCTGGAGCGACTAAATGCTATCTTGATAGCACCGACACACATACACGTTGAGTCGGACGCCTACAGGTATTTCAAAACGATATACCAGGAAAAATTCAATGCGCTGCCGAGCAAAAACGCCTGTATCGGCTATGAAACCACGCTGCTTTTAGGCAAGCTTTTGAGCCGGTATGGCACCCATTTTGAAAATGAATTCGACAATAAAATCATCCGTGGTGGGGTGCTGTCTCACTACAAGCTAAACCGTAAAAACGACAACCAGTACGTGCCTTTGGTGCAGTTCAAAGATTCGGAACTTCACCTCTTAAACCCTTGATTTTCATGATAAAAGACAAGAGCAAATCCCTCTTTTCAAAAGCAAAAAAATACATACCCGGCGGCGTAAACTCTCCTGTAAGAGCCTTTAGGGCTGTTGGTGGCGACCCACTTTTCATTAAAAAAGCCAAAGGCGCCTACCTCTATGATGAAGACGGAAATGCGTTCATCGAGTTGATCAACTCCTGGGGGCCAATGATCTTGGGTCATGCCAATGAAATGATCGAACAGGCGGTAAAACAGGCCATTCCAAATTCGCTATCATTTGGTGCGCCTACTCGCATGGAGGTAGAGATCGCAGAACTCATTACCCAAATGATGCCGTCGATCGAAAAGGTGCGAATGGTGAACTCAGGCACTGAAGCTACTATGTCTGCCATCCGGCTAGCCCGAGGCTACACAGGCCGGGACAAAGTGATCAAGTTTGAGGGGTGCTACCACGGGCACGGAGATTCTTTTCTGATAGCCGCAGGTAGCGGAGCGCTGACAATGGGCGAGCCAAATAGTCCCGGCGTCACCCAGGGAACGGCCAAAGACACCCTCATTGCCCGGTTCAACTCAATAGAATCGGTAAACACGCTCGTCGAAAACAACCGCGGAGAAATTGCTGCCATCATATTAGAGCCCGTGCCGGGCAATATGGGTTGCGTGCTGCCGAAGGATGATTTTTTACAAAAGCTAAGAGATCTATGCGACCGGGAAGGTATCGTGCTGATTTTTGACGAAGTCATGACAGGCTTTCGCCTGGCAAAAGGTGGCGCGCAGGAAATCTTTAATGTTAAGGCAGACCTTACTACTTTGGGAAAAGTAATTGGTGGTGGTATGCCTGTGGGGGCTTACGGCGGGAAAAAAGAGATCATGGACTTCGTATCTCCATTGGGGCCGGTATACCAGGCGGGCACACTTTCCGGGAACCCCGTAGCTATGGC
>CAYUJK010000142.1:4248-5378 GCA_964444895.1 uncultured Roseivirgaceae bacterium | reverse complement strand
GAATTGTTACAATATTGAATTTCGGCGTATATAAACTTACATCATGTGATGGCGCTACATTTTGCCATTCTTCATATTACGTTTATATTGTGCATTGTTTAATACGTCAATATTAAATGGTCTTACGTGTGAAAAAGACATTTTTTGTACTACTGTTGTGTTGGGTGATAGGCAGCCAGACAGCGAAAGCCCAGGAAAACACGGATGCGAAAACCTTTACTTACGAGGAGCTTTTTGACAATCCCTATGATATTTCGAGGCTGTTCATCCAGGTGCAGCCCATGTATGGCGAGTTTTTCTCAACCAATATTACGGCCGGCATAGGGTTTGAGGCGCACTATTACCACGCCGAAACATTTGATATCGGAGCGCATTACCGCACCGCTTATGCCAAGGGATTTGAGCTAACCCGAAGCGCAGCTTTTGAAAATACGGTGGTAAAAAATCTGCCGAGAGCCTACAGCTACGTTGAGCTGGTAGGCAACTACCACGTGGTAGACAGAGAGGAAGATACCGAAACCAAGTTTATTCTATATTCTAAGCGATATGCCGGGGCGAGATGGGCAGCAACGGTACCGCTGCACACCATTATCCCCACTAAGATGCGGAGTGTATACGGCGTACGCGTAGGCGGCATGTCTTACACCACTGCTGTCAACTACACCGAAACATTGAAGAAACAAAACCTGGTGCTCACTGAGCTTTCGGGCATACCCTTCCCCACTGATTCCGGTTCGGTATACGGCGACATGTCAGCACAGGGGTTCTTCCTGGGAGGCTCGCTCACGTTGATAAAAAATGTGGGGATTCAACCCGATCGAATATACGGAACATTAGTTAATGATCTGATTTTCAATGTGTTTTTCGATTTTATCGTAACGCCGTTCGTCTCGCTAAAGGACATCTACTACGGAGATGGGGTTTATCCTGCGGACATCATTCAAACCAGCATGTTGGGTGCACGAGCGGGTATCGAAGGGCGCTTTAATCGTAGCGTAGGCTGGGCTTATGGTGCAGAACTCGGATACAGACCGGGATTAAAAGGCGAAGGAGCCTATGCCACGGTGAAAATCAGCTTTCCGGTATTCTCCACTAAACTCAACTACCGCGTAGAAAGCTTTGGCAAGTAG
>CAYUJK010000142.1:0-4148 GCA_964444895.1 uncultured Roseivirgaceae bacterium | reverse complement strand
CCAAAAATACCAAGACCCTTTTTCAAACCATTCATATTTTCCTCTTTTCAAATACCACCCAATACATTTCCTAAAACTGATACGACAACCCAAAAGAAAGCATTTTAAAAACCGGGCTGCTCACGTCATTGTCATTAATCAGCGAGTTCAACGACTGTCGCATTGATGGCTCTATTGACAGGCGGTAGTGCCTGGCAAATACATACCCTACGTTCAGCCCCAATATTCCATTCACGTACACATCGTCATAAACTACACTGTTTTGGCTTTTCATGTTATCTGCATACATTGTGCTGAACTCGTTGGCGCCCCGATAAGAACTTCCCAACAGAAAATCTGCCGACACGCCCGTTAACACCGTTAGGTTCAGTTTTCGATCCCATATCAAATAGCCTGCCTTCAGCGGCACTGATGCAAACTCCAGGGCATTGCTCACGTCTAACTTATTTTGCGACGCTGTTTGAAAATTTCCATTGTTAGACATCGTCGGTACTACCACATCCTGCGCTATCCGTTCGCCATTTTGGGTGATATTCATATTCGAATTTACCTGCGACGAGGCTCGTACGTAGTTAATTCCTCCGAGAAGAATGAACTTTCTGCCGAGCTTATAGCCCACGTTTGCCCCATAAGAATAGGCCATCGCCTGTTCATAAGACCGTACTTCGTTTATCGCCATACCATCGTTTACAGAGTTGATGCCACTGTTGTATTCGGCAAAGGCCGTTCGGGCAAACGACTGCGACTGGTTTATCCTATTGCTAACTGCCTGGTCAGACACTCCCGGATCGAACAACCCGGTAGAAAAATTAAGACCGGCCATGAGTGCCGGCTCAGCATCGCGCCGCTTTTTGTCAGATGCGATAAGGTCGTATCCTTGTGGGTAAAATTCAATTGGTTCCGGCTCTCCTGGGGCGGAAATCCACTCCCCAATTCCCTGCTTAGACAAGTACGCCATATCGGCTTCTGAAGCAAGGAATACGGGAAGATTGCCTGTATTATCTACCGTCGTGGCTGTGCTAAAGTCGTCTGGAGCTACCTCTTGCTCCGCAAAAAAGTCCGCGGAATCAGAAGTAAGGGGGGAGTTCCCGGATTGGGCACTTTGTGCCAATTCACTTCTACTCTCGCTTTCGACGCCTGACTTATGGGTAGCCTCCTGGCGATGGGCAAGAGAAGTCGCAGTTTCCTCTGCCGGCGGCAAAGAATTTGTCGCCCCGTTTTCCTGTTCTGCACCAATTTTTCCGGGCGCGGGTTCGATGGTACGCCTACCGGTATCTTCATGCGTCCTTTCCGCTGTGACTATTTCTTCAACGCTATTGCCGGGCATAAACACTTGGTACAGGGCCAGGGACGAGGCAAAAACCAGCGACGCAGCCACCGCCAGCTTCAGGAAGAAAAATCCCCGCTTTTTGTCGGAAGCATCGAGATCCTCCTCTATTTTGTTCCATACCGATTCGGGTGGAGTAATTCTCGCATTTTCAAATGCCCTTCCCCAACTTTTCTCGAACTCTCCCCGTTCATCTGACATTTTCATTTTTCTATTCGTTTATTTCCAATGGAATGCTCGCAACTAACCATAATGCCCTCCAAATTTTGAGGCAATTCACGCAGGACAAACCCGCCAATCAACTCATTGACTGCCTGGACATGGATGTTTCGTAGCTTTTCTTTTTTTCCATCAATAATTTGCTTTGTAACAACTTTCTTGCCCTGGAAAACTGAGACTTGGACGTCCCCTCACTTATCCCGAGCATTTCACCAATCTCTTTGTGATTGTACCCCTCAATGGCATACAGGTTAAAAACCACCTGGCATCCATGAGGCAGCGTTTGTATCATCTCCAATAATTCATTAAGCTGAAAACCCGATACTACGTTGTTATGCTCGAAGTCGTGTTTCACATCTTCCACATCGGCCATCGGGTACTTGTACAGTTTACTTCTTTGGTGGTTTAGCGCTGTGTTGATGACAATTTTCTTGATCCAATATCCCAGTTGTGATTCTCCCCTGAAGGTCTCTATACTTTTAAAGACTTTAATAAATGCCTCCTGCAGAATATCTTCAGCCTCCTGTACTGACTTGGTATAACGCAAACAGACCACGTACATGCTCCCCGAATAAATGTCATATAATTCCTTTTGGGCATGCCTGTCGGCCTTTGCACATCTTTCTATTAACTCTTTAGGATCGTGCATCGGATAGTCCCGGGATAATTGGTCAATATATTGTTTTTCGATAGACACAATATCAATTTACAGCGTTGGAAGTGTAATTGAAAATATCCATTAATTTTACGCCATTGCGCATCAGCAACACAAATGAATAGCTGACTAAAAACCCGATTTCTGAAATGACCCTCAAAAAATTAACTCCCATTGTATTTACATTTTTCTTACTTGTAGGGCTTTCCGTATTCATTCCTGCAATTTCGCAAGATTTCGCCACACTTTCTACTGAAAACCAAGTGATTAACCCTAACATAAAAACGATACTGCTTTTTCCTTCGAACGATGGGCGTGAAGGCGCGGTACAGCCTGCTGCAGTTCCGCTGCGATATCCCTACCAACTGGTGCTGAAATTTGATGAAGTAGATGTAGATGAGGCGTATTCCTACAATGCAAAAATCCTTCATTGTGATGCGCAATGGCGAAGGTCGTCGCTGAAATCCATGGAGTATCTTTACGACTTCAATGAGTTCAACATAGAGCAATATGAGTTTTCCATCAACAGGGTAGTTCCCTATACACATTACACCTTTGTGTTGCCCAAAGTAAAGCTGCCAGGCAACTACCTGCTGGTAGTATACAAAAATTTTGACCAGACGGACATTGCCTTTGTGCGGCGGTTTGTGGTGTATGACAATAAAATTGGCATTGACGCCGCACCTTCCATCATTGGCTCGTCGGTTCGTTCTACTGATCAATCGATCGAATTTACCATCAACTATTCCCAGTATCAGGTATTGAATCCCTTGCAGGAGCTCACGGTAGTGATCAGGCAAAACGATCGCTGGGACAATGCGCTCAGCCATCTAAAACCCACTATCTACAGGGAAGACATTTCCCAACTGATATACCGCGACTACAACCCGGAAAGCAGCTTCAAAGCGGGAAATGAGTTTCGCTTTTTTGACCTCACTTCGGTCCGATACAACATGCGCAACGTGGATCGAATCACAGAGAATGAACACCGGATAGATGCTTACCTGGGAAAAGACAAGTTTCGGGGGTATGAGCCCTACACCATGATACCCGACCTAAATGGAGGGTATTACATCGAAAATAAAGACTATGGCAATCATCACATCGAATCGGAATATGTGCATACGCACTTTTTCCTTGAGACACCTGGCAATGTGCGGGATAATATTTACCTGGCAGGCCGCTTTACCGACTGGCGCCAAAGCGAAGCCCAGAAAATGAAGCTGGTGAACGAAACAGGCATCTACACATGCTCGATGCTCTTGAAGCAGGGCATGTACGACTACCAGTACCTGGTGCCAGGGTATAAGGACAACCCCAACATCATTGAGGGCAACCACCAGCTCACCAACAATCTCTATGAAATCCTGGTTTATTACTACCACCCCACCTACCGCACAGATCTGCTGGTAGGTTACGTAACACTTACTTCAAACTAACCGATTTTTGACCAGCCACATACTCTTTGTAGGGTATAGTTCGCTCAGCAGGGTCAGAATTGGCAATGTCGATCATTCCAAATCCCTTGTGGGTGTACTCTCCTAGTCCACACTGAAAGAGAAATGTTTTTACTTCGGGTTCTGCGTACAGGGTAAACGGAAACGTATAGCCCCTTATTTCGTACTTAACATCCTGATCGTAAAGAGGATAGATACGGGCAAACTTCTTTTGGCTTTCCTGGATCTTTCGCAGATAATGTGCATCAGGCACTACCTGAAATTTGCTGAACTCGGCAAGCTTTTCCTCGCTGTACGACATCAGGCTCTGAAGCCTGAGCATGGTAGACTCATAAAGACGGTCAGAAAACTCATCTAACTCAGGAGAAATAAACTTCTTCGAATCGTTACTATTGAACTTCGGAGGAATGATCACCAGCGGAGAAATACAAATAAACTTCTCCACCTTCGCCAGATCCGGGAGGTTTTCCACCTCTACCGACTCAGGTAT
>CAYUJK010000141.1:2161-8953 GCA_964444895.1 uncultured Roseivirgaceae bacterium | reverse complement strand
CGGCTGGAGGGGTCAATTGTGAGCACGGCAATCTTTTTGCCCAGTCCCGTCAGGTGCTTGCCAAAGGCCTCTATAAATGTGCTTTTTCCCGCCCCCGGAACTCCGGTGATGCCAATACGGAGCGATTTTCCGGTATGCGGCAGGATTTCTGCCAGTACCGCTTCCGCCAGCTCGTTGTCTGCATAAAGTTTGCTCTCCACCAGCGTGATCGCTTTGCTGAGCATGATCCGGTCATTATTTAGTATACCGTTCACGTATTCTTTCACCGAATGTCTTTTCTTTTTAAAGGTCAATCCCATAACTTATGATATAAATCTTTTGAAAACCTGATAAATGACAGCTTTCGGGCTGCATTCCCTTCTTAATTTTGACAGCGAAATCTGGTAGGAATTAAGGCAAATTATTCGACCGGAAACCTATTAAATAATTCCAAAATTATAAATTAAATGGAGCTAAATTATATTGAGCACATTGGGATAGCGGTAAAAGATCTCAATGCTGCCATTAAGTACTATGAAGATGTACTCGGCTTAAAATGTTATTCCATCGAAGAAGTAAAAGACCAGAAAGTAAAAACAGCATTTTTCAAAATCGGCCAAACAAAAATTGAACTGCTGGAAAGCACTGCACCGGATGGTCCCATCGGAAAATTTATCGAAAAGAAAGGAGAAGGCATTCACCACATTGCATTTGCCGTGAACAACATCGAAGACCAACTGAAAGATGCCGCGGCGAAAGGCATTCAATTGATTGACGAAAAACCGCGCAAAGGCGCCGAAGGACTTGACATCGCCTTTCTGCACCCCAAGGCCACGTACGGCGTACTCACAGAGCTTTGCGAAAACAAACAACAGAAATAATGAAAATCCATTTTCACATCTCAATTCAAAACATTTAAGATTATGTCGGTAAATTCTGAAAAAGTAAGAGGCCTTGTCGCAAAACGGGAAGAAGCCCGGCTTGGCGGTGGGCAGAAAAGAATTGACTCCCAACACGAAAAAGGCAAACTCACCGCCCGCGAGCGCATTGACCTGCTACTGGACGAAGGCAGCTTTGAGGAATATGACATGTTCGTCACGCACCGCACCAAGGGCTTCGGCCTTGAAAACGAGAAATACTATGGTGATGGTGTGGTAACAGGCCGGGGAACCATCGACGGGCGAATCGTATATGTGTTCTCACAAGATTTTACCGTTTTCGGAGGCTCGCTTTCGGAGACATTTGCCAACAAAATCTGCAAAATAGTAGACCAGGCCATGAAAGTAGGCGCCCCGGTAATCGGACTCAACGACTCGGGAGGTGCGCGGATACAAGAAGGCGTACGGTCGCTGGCTGGCTATGCAGATATTTTTCAACGCAACATCATGGCCTCGGGCGTGATCCCACAGATCAGTGCCATCTTCGGGCCATGTGCAGGTGGAGCGGTATACTCACCGGCGCTCACCGATTTCATCGTGATGACAGAGAAAACGAGCTACATGTTCGTAACGGGTCCGAAGGTAGTACAAACCGTGACCGGCGAAGTGATCTCAACCGAAGACCTGGGGGGCGCCAATGTACACGCCACCAAATCGGGCGTATCGCACTTCCTGTCAGAATCGGAGGAAGAAGGCATCCTATTGATCCGCAAGCTGATGAGCTACCTGCCTCAAAATAATCTTGAAGACCCCCCGGTAATCCCAAATACGGATCCCGTTGACCGGCTGGATGAGAACCTGAATGAGATCATCCCGGATAACCCCAACAAGCCCTACAATGTGAAAGACGTGATTAAGGCTACGGTAGACAACAGCGATTTCCTGGAAGTTCAGCGAAACTACGCAAAAAACATAGTAATCGGCTTTGGCCGCTACAATGGTCGACCTGCGGGCATTATCGCCAACCAGCCCATGTTCCTGGCCGGCGTGCTCGATATTGACGCCTCGCGCAAGGCCGCCCGGTTTGTTCGGTTCTGCGATGCTTTTAACATTCCCCTGGTGACTTTTGTGGATGTACCGGGCTTTTTGCCTGGTAGCGCGCAGGAATACGGCGGCATCATTATTCACGGCGCCAAGCTGCTCTTTGCCTATGGCGAGGCCACTGTTCCCAAAGTGACCATTACCCTGAGAAAGTCGTATGGCGGTGCCCACGACGTGATGAGCTGCAAGCAGCTGCGCGGCGACATCAACTACGCCTGGCCTACCGCAGAAATTGCTGTAATGGGAGCCAAGGGCGCAATTGAAGTACTGGAAGGAAGAAACATTGCTAAGCTGCCCTCTGAAGAGGAAAAAGCGAAATACATGCAGGAAAAGGAAACCGAGTACCTGGAAAAATTCGCCAATCCCTACCAGGCAGCCAAATATGGCTTTATCGATGATGTGATCGAACCCCGGAATACGAGGTTCAGGATCATCCGCTCATTGGAGGCCCTTGCTTCTAAAAAGGACGTAAATCCTCCAAAGAAACATTCTAACATACCACTTTAACCTGTATGGCTATGTCGCAATTCAATGAAAATATGGAGGAGGCTGTCATCATTCTCATTGTGGGAATGGGCATCGTTTTCTTTTCGCTCATCTTGCTCAGTGTCATTTATCACTTCGTAGTTCCCTGGGTGCTCTCAATAAAGCTAAAAAAAGCACCTCAAAGCACAGAGATCAAGGATACTGAAATAAAAAAAGTGTATAGGAGTGGTGAAGAAATGGCCGCGGTGGCTGCCGCTATTTATATGTTCCTGGAAGAGACCCACGACGAGGAAAACGCGATTCTGACTATCGGAAAATCCTCGAAAAACTACTCTCCATGGAGTTCTAAAATTTACATGACTCATCATTTGTCAAAAAGATAAGGCCTAAATACTGATAAAAATGAAAAACTATAAATTCAAAATAAACGGCAACACCTACCATGTGGCCATCCACGAAGCCGCAAAAAACATAGTGGATCTTGAAGTGAACGGCTCGTCGTACCAGGTAGAGCTGGAGTCGGAAGTGAAGACGACGAAAACCCCGGCATTGATCAGAACCGAGGTGCGCCCCACGCAAAAAGTAGAGCCGCTGTCCACTTCTGCCTCTGTTAAAAAAATCACCGCACCTCTTCCAGGTGTGATCATGAAATTGGTGGTAAAAGATGGAGACGAGGTGAAAACGGGCGACCCACTGCTGATTCTGGAGGCCATGAAAATGGAAAACACCATCCTGGCCGAGGCCTCGGGCAAGATACAATCCATTAAGGTGCAGGCGGGTAGCAGCGTGCTCCAGGGAGATTTGTTAATGGAGATCATTTAAAGCACAGCAAAATGAAAAAAGGATTTCAATACATCATTATTAGCTTTATCATCTTTGTAGTAGCTGGGTATGCCTTTGCACAGGTGACCGGAGCGCCCGTGCCGGAAGATGAGGAGGGCTTTGGAGGTATCGTAAGCGAAGCCCTGAAAGGCGTCTCTGTCTTTATCAGCTACACCGGATTTTACAATATTACCCTCGGCCATGTGGTGATGATCATCGTGGGCCTGGTATTCATTTGGCTCGCCATTAAATACGACTACGAACCCTTGCTGCTTATTCCCATCGGCACAGGTATTATTATCGGCAATATTCCGTTTGTGGCCGGAAACCAAGTGGGTATCTACGAGGACGGATCGGTGCTGAACTACCTCTACTTTGGGGTTGTAAAGGGCGTGTATCCTCCGCTGATTTTCCTGGGCATCGGCGCCATGACCGACTTTTCGTCCCTTATTTCGAACCCAAGACTCATGGTGCTTGGCGCTGCAGCGCAAATAGGTGTGTTTCTCACCTTCATCGGTGCTATTTTGCTGGGCTTTACCCTGAAAGATGCTGGCGCCATAGGTATCATCGGTGGTGCTGACGGCCCTACGGCCATCTTTATTTCCTCCAAGCTATCGCCACATCTGATAGGCCCCATAGCGATCGCCGCATATTCTTACATGGCCCTGGTACCGGTGATCCAACCCCCCATCATGCGATTGCTGATCAGCAAAAAGGAGCGGCTTATTAAAATGAAACCACCCCGGGTGGTGTCCAAGCAGGAAAAAATGCTTTTCCCCATCATCGGACTTTTACTCACCACGTTCATTGCGCCTTCGGCCCTGCCGCTTTTGGGTATGCTTTTCTTTGGAAACATCCTGAAGGAATCAGGCCGCACCGAAAGACTCGCAGAAACAGCCCGAACAAAAATGATCGACATCGTTACCATCCTCTTAGGTCTTACAGTGGGCGCATCTACCCAGGCCGATGTGTTTCTGACGGTAGATTCCCTAAAAATTTTCTTCCTGGGGGCAGCTTCTTTCGTAGTAGCTACCGCTGGTGGGTTATTATTTGGTAAATTTATGAACCTCTTTCTGAAAGGCGATAACAAGATCAATCCGTTGATTGGCGCCGCCGGAGTATCCGCGGTGCCAGATAGCGCGCGGGTAGTTCAGATGGAAGGACAGCGCTATGATAAAAGTAATCACCTGCTCATGCACGCCATGGCCCCGAATGTATCTGGGGTAATAGGCAGCGCCGTAGCAGCAGGTATATTGTTGAGTTTCTTAAGTTAAAAATCAAATATTCAAAAAAATGGCTAAATACGTTTCGGCTGAAGAGGCCGTAAAACTAATCAAATCAGGAGACAGGGTATTGGTACAGGCGGCATGCGTGACTCCGCAAACGCTATTGAAAGCCATGACCGCAAGGGCATCGGAATTGAGAAATGTAGAGATTGTACACATCCATACAGAGGGCTATGTAGACTATGCCAAACCGGAATACAACGAAAGCTTCAAAACGAGTTGTTTCTTCCTGGGAGGTAATATCAGAAAGTACGTACAAATGGGCAGCGCTCAGTACAACCCCGTTTTTCTAAGCGATATCCCGCATCTGTTCCGAAATGGCACCTTACCCCTGGATGTGGTACTGGTAAACGTTTCTCCACCCGATAAACACGGGTATTGTTCGCTCGGCACCTCGGTAGACGTGGTGGTGGCCGGCATTGAAACGGCCAAAACGATCATCGCACAGATCAACCCGCAGGTGCCCCGCACCATGGGCGACGGCATTGTTCACATCAGCCAGTTTGCCGCTTGTGTGGAAGTGAACGAACCGCTTCACGAAATGAAAATGAGCGAACCAAATGAGGAGGAAACACTTATAGGCAAGCACATTGCCGGAATGATAGAAGACGGCTCTACCCTGCAAATGGGCATTGGCGGTATTCCCAATGCGGTGCTCACCTGCCTGAATAACCACAAGGACTTAGGCATCCATACTGAAATGTTTTCAGAAGGCCTCCTGCCCCTGATAGAAAAGGGAATTGTGAACGGATCGAAAAAGGTAGTGCTGCCTCATAAAATTGTTTCCAGCTTTGCCATGGGCACCAGACGCCTCTACGACTTCATGGATGACAACCCCGAGGTAATGATGATGGATGTTTCTTTTGTAAACGACACAGCGGTTATTCGCCGAAATCCGAAGGTAATCGCCATCAACTCGGCCATAGAAATAGACCTCACCGGACAGATCTGCGCCGATAGCATCGGCACTACCATGTACTCCGGCGTTGGCGGTCAAATGGACTTCATGCGCGGCGCGGCGCTGTCGCCGGGCGGAAAAGCAATATGCGCAGTGCAATCCATGACTACTAAGGGAGTTTCGAAAATTGTGCCTACATTGAAGGTGGGCGCCGGGGTAGTTACCACCCGCGCACATGCCCAGTATGTGGTAACGGAGTTTGGTGTTGCCGAACTAAAGGGTAGAAACCTGGCTCAAAGAGCCAAAGCTCTCATTGATGTGGCACACCCGAATGTAAGGGCCGAACTGGAAAAAGTAGCGCATGAACGCTTTGGGCCAAGTTATGTCTCTTTCAACAATTTGAAAGTAGCCGAAAAGGTCGCTTAGCCTCTCCTACCGGTCTGTACCTGTCTTCAACATCAGGCACAGACCGATTTGGTAGAAAAAATGGACGTTTAGCAGGAAGGCCAGGAAGGAAAAAAGAAAGTAAAAACCTGAATATGAACACCACAGAAAAATTATTTTCAGAGTTTGCGCCGGTAAGCAGGGAACAATGGAAAGCCAAAGCCATAGAAGACCTGAAGGGCGCTGACTTTGACAAACGACTAGTTTGGAAAACGGACGAGGGTTTCCCCATTCAGCCCTTTTATACCGAGGAAGATCTCCAGGCAAATCCATTGTTGCGAAACCAGTACAAGGTTTTCAGTACCCCAAAAAGACAATGGAGTAACTATGTGGAAATCGACGCGACAAACGCCGCCGAAGCCAATGCCCGCGCCCTGGAAATGAAGAATTTTGGTGCTAACGGATTTCTGTTTCAATTGAAAGAGGGTACTCAGCCCAAATTTCCCGTTTTACTGAAAGGACTTCAGCCCGAAACGGACGAAATAGCATTTAAGACTCCTCATCCAGACCCATCCCTGGTAAGCAGCTATTTGGACTATCTTAAAGAAAAACAAATAAAACTGGCGAATATAAAAGGCTTTTATAGTGCCGATGTACTGGAAACCTGGATCACTACCGGCACTGCACCAGACTTTAAGGCGCTGGCGGAAGTACTGAAATCTACCGCGATAGCGCCGAATTTCAAAGGCCTCGCCATTAAGTCCCATGCATTTCTCAATGCCGGGTCAAACGCCACCCAGGAGCTCGCCTTTTTGCTGAGCAAGCTTACCGACTATGTTGATAAGCTGGGAGAATCAGGCCTGAGAACATCCGAAATTATTGGCGAACTGATGCTCCACACGGCCATCGGTGGCGACTACTTTACAGAGGCCGCTAAACTCCGGGCATTGAGGATTTT
>CAYUJK010000141.1:0-2061 GCA_964444895.1 uncultured Roseivirgaceae bacterium | reverse complement strand
GCCGACCCTGCGGCCGGTTCGTACTACCTGGAAAACCTGACCCAGCTACTCGCACAGCGTGCGCTGGAGCTTTTTAAGGAAGTAGAAGAAAAAGGAGGCTTTGTGAAGGCTTTTGAAAGCAATATTATTCAGGAAAAAATAAAAGCGGTAAGGGACAAAAAGTCCAGTGAAATAGCCACGCGAAAAAGGGTATACGTGGGTACTAACAAGTACCCGAACCTCCAGGAAAAGACGCCTGTAAAAGTGGAAAATGGAAAGGCAGCTTCAAAAGAATATTCGCTGCTGGCGCCCCAACGCGCCACCGAAATCTTCGAAAAACTAAGAAATCGAACCTTGCTTCATGCCGAAAAAACGGGCTTCACGCCCTCCGTGTACCTCGCTACCTTTGGAAACCTGGCCATGCGAAAAGCCAGGGCGGGATTTTCCAGCGAGTTTTTTGGCACTGCGGGTTTTGAAATCCTCGGAGAATTCTTCCACGACGACGCCGTGAAGGCTGCTGAGGAAAGCGCCGGGAGCAAGGCAGACATCGTGGTGATCTGCTCATCTGATCCGGACTACGAGGCCCAGGGAGCGGCGTTTGCAGAGAAATTCAGGTCCATCGCCAAAGACAAAATATTGGTCTTGGCAGGCTACCCGGAGGCACTTGTCGAAAGCCTGAAAAAGGCCGGAGTAGATGAGTTTATCCACATAAAATCAAATGCAGTGGAAGTACTTTCCAATATGCAGGAAAGGTTGTTGAGTTGAGTAAGTAACTAGTGTTGAGTTAATTATAAAACGGCGTTTTGAACCAGAAAAATAGTCATCGGAAAAAGGTAAACCTATAAGGTTTTAAAAACCTTATAGGTTTGGACTGTGCATTATGATGCGTCACAATGGAATTAACATGACACTAGGTTGATTGAGTAATTCAGTTAACTCAGTTAATTGAGAAAGAGCTAATTTACATTAGTCTATGCTCTACTCAGAAGGAACTTCGAGTAAAAAAGATAACCAAAGTTGCGAAAACGGTAGTCAACGGAAATAACTTCGGTCTTCTGTCTTCGGACTCAAAATTTAAACGTATGAAACCAGACTTTTCAAAAATAAATCTCGACGAAACCCTGAAGGGCCTGAAAGATAAAGCCACCGGCGCCACAATCCAGGAGTGGGAAACCGCTGAGCGGATTAAAGTGAAGCCCTCATTCACCGAAAAAGACGTGGCCGATGCAGAGCACCTTCGGTTTGCAGCGGGCCTTCCTCCTTTTCTGCGTGGCCCCTACTCCACCATGTACGTGATGCAGCCCTGGACCATCCGGCAATATGCAGGTTTCTCCACGGCCGAAGAGTCGAACGCCTTTTACCGCAGAAACCTGGCCGCCGGCCAAAAAGGTCTCTCTGTAGCCTTTGACCTGGCTACACACCGCGGCTATGACTCTGACCACCCGCGCGTGGTAGGCGACGTAGGAAAGGCCGGTGTAGCCATCGACTCTATCCTGGACATGAAAATACTTTTCGACCAGATTCCACTGGACAAAATGTCGGTATCCATGACCATGAACGGTGCGGTGATCCCCATCATGGCCTTCTACATCGTAGCTGCCGAAGAGCAGGGCGTATCCATGGACAAGCTGAGCGGCACCATCCAAAATGACATCCTCAAGGAATTCATGGTGCGCAATACCTATATCTATCCTCCCAAGCCTTCCATGAAGATCATCGGCGATATTTTCCGGTTCACCAGTAAGAATATGCCGAAGTTCAACTCCATCTCCATCTCCGGCTACCACATGCAGGAAGCCGGCGCCACCGCAGATATTGAGCTGGCGTACACGCTGGCCGATGGGCTGGAATACATCCGTACCGGTATCGACTCCGGGCTGGGCATCGATGACTTTGCTCCCCGGCTTTCCTTTTTCTGGGCCATAGGCATGAACCACTTCATGGAGATTGCCAAAATGCGGGCCGGCAGGATGCTATGGGCAAAAATTGTTAAACAATTTGATCCCAAAAACCCGAAATCCATGGCACTGCGCACCCACTCCCAAACTTCGGGATGGAGCCTGAGCGAGCAAGACCCCTACA
>CAYUJK010000140.1:5336-8956 GCA_964444895.1 uncultured Roseivirgaceae bacterium | reverse complement strand
TTCGCCTCCAGTAATACCAGCAGGTGATAGAGCAGGTCAGCTGCCTCATTGGTAAATAAGTCGGCATTATCGTCTTTAGATTCTATCACCAGTTCCACGGCCTCTTCGCCTACTTTTTGGGCAATTTTATTGATCCCTTTTTCGAAAAGCGATTTGGTATATGATTTTTCGGATGTGGAGTTCTTCCTTTCGGAAATGACTTTCTGTAGGTATTCGAGGAACAGGGTATTTGGCCTGTTTTCCTCATCGAAGCAGGTGTCAGAGCCTGTATGGCAAACGGGACCTTCGGGCAAAGCCTTAATCAGCACGGTGTCGTTATCACAATCGGGGATGATCTCCACCACATTTAGGAAATTTCCCGAGGTTTCACCTTTTGTCCAGAGCCGGTTTTTCGTGCGACTGAAAAACGTCACTTTTCCTTCTTTTTCTGTTTTTGCCAATGCCTCTTCATTCATAAACCCCAGCATCAATACTTTTGATGTCCGGACATCCTGGATAATGGCTGGCACCAGCCCCCCTGCTTTTTGAAAATCTATTTCCATTCCTTGTTACTGGTTACTTGTTTCTGGTATAAGCAACTCAATTACTTAATCAACCTGCCAAAGGCAGGCAGACTCAATTACTTAATCAACTTAATTAACTAACTACTCAATCAACCTGCTTGCAGCCTGCCTGACCGGTAGGCATGGCAGGCAAGCCTAATTACTAAATCAACCCAATCAACTTAGTCACTCAAGCCTCAATTCTCATCGGTATCCCCTTCCCGTGCAAGTATTCCTTCAACTCCGGGATGGGTATTTCTCCAAAATGGAAAATACTTGCTGCCAGCGCCGCGTCAGCAGCGCCTTCGGCGAATACATCCACAAAATGTTCTTTGGTTCCCGCTCCTCCCGACGCAATTACGGGAATATGAAGCATTTTCGAAATTTTTGCTGTCAGTTCGTTCGCGAAGCCCGCCTTGGTGCCGTCATGATCCATGGAAGTCAGCAGTATTTCACCGGCCCCTCTTTCCTGCACCTCTTTGGCCCACTCTTCGGTAATGATCTCCGTGGGTGTTCGTCCGCCATGGGTATGGACATAGTTGTTTTTACCATTGATGCATTTAGTATCGATGGCCACTACCACACACTGGCTGCCAAACTCCAGCGCCAGTTGGTTCACCAGATCGGGGTTCTTCACTGCAGAGGAGTTGATGGATATCTTATCTGCCCCGGCATTTAGCAATACCGACACATCATCTATCGACGAGATCCCTCCGCCCACCGTAAAGGGGATGTTGATCTGCCGGGCCACATTGCGCACCAGGTCCACGATAGTTTTCCGCTTATCAACAGTGGCTGTGATATCAAGGAAAACCAACTCATCAGCCCCCTGCTCAGCATAGGCGGCGCCCAGCTCTACGGCATCGCCCGCGTCGCGCAGATTCACGAAGTTCACGCCCTTCACAGTACGCCCTTCTTTCACATCCAGGCACGGTATTATTCTTTTGGTTAACATAGTCTAGCTCAAAGCGCTAGGCTCAATTACTTTCACCTTTCAGCTTTGAGCTTCGCGCTTATATTAGTTTGCTTAATTCTTTTAAATCAATTTTTCCTTCGTAAATAGCCTTCCCGATGATCACCCCGTAAATGGGTTTTTCGGCCAATGCTTCTACGTCTTTCATTTCAGCAACACCCCCGCTGGCAATCAGCTTCAGGTCTTCAAAGCGCTCCATCACTTCGTCGTAGAGGTCAAAGGCCGGGCCTTTCAACATGCCGTCTTTACTCACATCGGTAGAGATCACATACTTCACTGCTTTCTCGAGGTATTTCTCCAGAAAATCGAAAATATGTAGTTCGCTACTCTCCTGCCAGCCGCTTACAGCTATCTTCTTATCTTTCACATCGGCGCCTAAGATGATTTTTTCGGGCCCGTATTTCTTTAGCCAATTTTCAAATAATTCGGGGTCTCTTACTGCTATACTGCCCCCTGTTATTTGCCGGGCTCCGCATTCGAAGGCTATCCGTATATCTTCATCCGACTGCACCCCCCCGCCAAAATCAATAAACAGGGAAGTTTTTCCGGCTAACTTTTCCAGCACTTTATGATTGACTATTTTCTTTTCTTTTGCACCGTCCAGGTCTACCAGGTGCAGCCTGCGAAAGCCGTGGTCTTCAAATTGCATAGCCACTTCCAGGGGATCTTCATTATAGACCTTCATCTGGGCATAATCTCCTTTGGTAAGCCTTACACACTTTCCACTGATAATGTCAATTGCCGGAATAATCTCCATTTTAAAGGTTTAGAAAGTTTTCGATGATCTTCTGGCCCGTCTTTCCGCTCTTTTCCGGGTGCCCCTGTATGGCGTAAAAATTATCGCGATGGAGACCTGCGCTGAAAACGTTGGCATAGTCAGAAGTGGCAATGGTATCTGGTCCGGTCTCAGCGAAATAGCTGTGTACGAAGTAGATATAGGGATGATCGGGCAAACCGGCAAACAGCGGCGTTTTCAGGTCCGTAATTAAATTCCACCCTATTTGGGGCACTTTCATCGTATTTTGAAATCGCCGTACCGGCAAATTAAAAACCCCCAGACATTGGGTATCATTTTCTTCAGAGTAGTCGCACATAAGCTGCAATCCCAGGCAAATCCCCAGAAAATGCTGTCTCAGCGTGGGAATGAGTTCATCAAGTTTTTGCTTCCGCAGGTAATTCATGGCGGTACTGGCCTCCCCCACTCCCGGAAAAATCACTTTATCGGCTTTTCGAATCACCTCCGGGTCGTCGGTGTATACCGGCTCTACTCCCAGGCGATTGAGGGTATTGGTCACGGAGACCACGTTTCCGGCATTGTATTTTATAATGACTACTTCCATAAGTTGTAAATCCCGCGATGGGTGTCGTAGTACTACTTCAACCCACAAAGTCAGGGACGAAAAAAGAAAGTGCAAGTTTAGCGGATACGGGTTTAATTAGAAAGTTTGCTGTTGAAAATGTTGAGATTAATATGGCACACATTTGTGGGAAGGTAAAACGAAGATAGCATTCTCACTTAAAGACCACAGCTACGTCGGCCCATCCGGTACTCTATAAATCAAACAAGTAAGTCCTGTTTTTATACAAAATGGGCCACATTATGTCCTATTTTTATACAAAAAACAGATAAATTATATGGCATTTTTATACAAAATGGTGAAATCATATTGCATTGGTCAATATATTGCCGGAATACTCAAATAAATGCCTAAAAATATTTCAACTCCCTTTTTTTATTGAAGCAATGCTTCCAATTTTGGGCAACAAAATTTGCTAAGCATGGCACTCAAAACATTTGTAAAGATCAGCAACGTCACCAACCTGAGCGACGCCCGCTACTGTGCTGGCATGGGCGTGGACCTGATCGGATTCAACATAGACCCTACGGACGAAAACTACATTGCGCCTGAAAAATCCATTGAAATAGCCAACTGGCTGGCAGGCGTCGAGTTTGTGGGAGAATATCACGGGGATGACGCCGAGGTAGTCAAGACCGCCCTGGAAACATATCCGCTTCACTACATAGAGTATTCTCATCCCGAATTAGCTGATCAGGTAAGTAGCCTGGGCTTGCCGGCCATTTTCAAAACCGACTGGCCGGGCGA
>CAYUJK010000140.1:3526-5236 GCA_964444895.1 uncultured Roseivirgaceae bacterium | reverse complement strand
ATTTAAATTAGAAGCCAAACTCAATTCCTAAATTGATGGAAATAAAACACCTCCATTTTATCCTTTTACTTTTATGTTTTTCTTCATTATCTCAAGCCCAAAGCACTCTTCACTTCACCGCTGACGACTTTCACTATCGCGAGGGTCTCGCCTTGCTCAATGAAAATAAGTACGGAGCTGCGAGGCTCGCTTTTGACAAGTACCTGGAAAGTGGTGCTGATGGCGAAAAACTGGCGCTAACCCAGTACTACATTGCCTACTGTGGCATACAACTGGACCACTCCGATGCTGAAAAGCTGGTAGAGAGTTTTATTTTGAATAACCCCAACCACCCCAAGGCAGAAATTGCCTACTTCGAATTGGGAAACCTGAAATACAACCGGAAGAGGTATGAGGAAGCCATTAAATATTACGAAAGGCTGTATTTTCCCTACCTGCCCAAGGATATTGAAGCCGAGGCCCGTTTCAAACTGGGCTATTCCTACTTTACATTGAAAAAATTTGACGAAGCTTATGGGCAGTTCAATGAACTCAAGCGAAAAAACAATGAATTTCAGTACGCGTCCAGCTACTATTCGGGCTATATCAATTTTCAAAAAGAAGAATATGACCGCGCCTACTACGACTTTATCAAAGCCGGCGAAAACGATTATTATGCGGAGATTGTGCCGGAGTTGATCAATAAAACCCTGTACAAGCAAAAGCGATACGACGAGGTGATCAGGTATTCGCATGAGGCCCTGCAAAAGCGAAATGTGAAAAATACGTCGGAGTTTTACCTGTTCCTGGCGGAGGCCTATTACAAAAAGAACGACTACGAAAACTCCTCTAAATACTTTAGAGAATACCTGGATCGAACAAAGGGAGCCACTTCGCCTGACATCATGTTCCGGATAGCGGACGCCCGGCAGCGTGCCGGAGATATAGACGGCGCCATAGAGGGCTTTAAGGAAGCCGCGCTGGAAAACAACGAGATGGGGCAAATAGCCTCCTTTTACCTGGGGCACCTGTACGTGAAGTCAGATCGCAAAAACCTGGCCTTAGCCGCTTACAAGTCGGCAATGGATGCTACGTATGACAAAACCATTCAGGAAGATGCTCACTTCAACTACGCCAAAGTGGCCTACGACCTGGGCCACTACGGGGAGGCCATCACCGCCATGAACACCTACCTGAGCAAGTACCCGCAGTCCGCCAGAACGAACGAGGTGAACGAACTGATCACCGATTCTTATTTCCGCACCAACAACTATGAAGCGGCCATACGGCATTTCGAAAGCCTGCGTGTGAAAAGCGACCGTGTAAAGAAAGCATACCAGATGATCACCTTCAATGAGGGAGCCCGACTTTTTAACGCCGGAGAATACTACAAGGCCATCGACCTCTTTGACAAATCGGCGGAATTTGGAATAGACCTGCCCACGCTGCTGAAAGCGCACTGCTGGAAAGGCGATGCCTTCTACCTGGTGAGTCAATACGACGACGCTAAAAACAGCTATTCGGCGGTATTTCGGCATGACTCCGGAGGGCAGTCGGAAGAATACCTGAAAGCCCGTTACGGCATTGGCTATGTATATTTCAATGAAAAGGATTACGAAAAGGCGCTGCCCCATTTCCGGTATTTTGTAGACAGGGGCCGCAACCACGCCAACTACCACGATGCCCTGGTGAGGTTGGCCGACTGCTACTATACCACCAAACAATACGATC
>CAYUJK010000140.1:0-3426 GCA_964444895.1 uncultured Roseivirgaceae bacterium | reverse complement strand
AACGACTACAAGCACATCATCACCCACTACCCTACTCACAAGGTAGGAGAAAGCGCCCTACTGGGACTACAGCAAGAGCTTTCGGCCCTTGGCCAGGCAGATCAATTCAGCAGACACCTCGATTCGTACAAAGCGGCCAACCCTGACAAGTCGAACTTCGAAAGCGTGGAATTTGAATCGGCTAAAACTCTGTATTTCGACCAAAAGTATGAGCAGGCGGCACAGGCTTTTCAAAAATTCCTCGCCGCCTATCCTTCCAGCAGTTCGAAAAACGAGGCTCTCTACTACCAGGGAGATGCCTATTTCCGTGGTGGAAATTATTCACAAGCCAGGACATCTTTCGAGCAATTGAGCAGCAAAACCAGCTATGCTCGCTACGATAGGGTAATTGAGCGCCTCGCAGAAATTGAATTCAATGCAGGCCGGTATCCCGAAGCCATCGGTTATTTCCGGAAATACGAAGGCATTGCCGGCAACAAAAAGGGTCAGTACCGGGCCTGGTCGGCGATGATGGAAGGGTACTATGCATTGGAAAAATATGACTCCGTAGACCATTTCGCCCAAAACATTTTAAACAACGCACTCGTGACGACTGAGGCCGAGGGAAAAGCCCAACTGTATCTGGGTAAATCGGCCTACAAAAGAAACAAGTTTGGCGCTGCCACCGATTACTTCCTCAATACCCTCAACACCGCAAAAGACGAAAATGGAGCTGAGGCACAATACCTTTTGGCTACGATTTACCACCAACAGGCCAAATACCAAAACTCCCTGGAAACACTTTTCGATCTGAATAAAAACTTTTCGGCTTACGATTACTGGCTTGGCAGGTCTTTTCTGCTGATCGCTGACAACTACCTGGCCATGAAAGAAACTTTTCAGGCAAAAGCAACCCTGGAGTCTATCCTGGCCCACGCCGAAAACCAGGATATCCTGAAAGAAGCGCGGCAGAAACTTGCCCAGATAGAAACCAATAAGCCCGATAGCAGCAATGCTCCTGACACTCTTGAAATCCTAAACCCTGAAACACGATAATGAACAGGCTATATATCTTCCTTTTCGTAACTTGTATTCTATCGCTTGAAGCCATGGCGCAGGAAAGGCGCACGCCACGGGAAGGCGAGATTGAGGAAGGCCAGGTAATCATCAGCAAAGAGCTGAACCTGGAACTGCCACCCGCCGACCGCAACTTTGAAAAGGCGCCCCCCGCAGCAGACCTTTCCAAAACAGATGAGTCTACGCCGTACGATTTCAACTTTCTGGACAACAGCCGGGTGCCAGACCTTACGCCTACCCTACGGGTGCTAAAGATAAAAACCGACAAGCCGGTGATTCCCTATAGCAACTACCTGAAGGCCGGCATAGGCAACTACATCAGTCCATACCTGGGTGTGTACCTGCACAATGCCCAGAGCGACGAGCTGGCCTACGGCGCTTCGCTACTTCACTACTCTGCCGCCCACGGCCCCGTTGACAAGCGAAACTCCGGCGACGGCCATACGCAGGTACGGCTGAACGGCAAATACATGACGGGACAGGCGTCGGTGGGAGCACGCATGGGCTACGACCTGGATGTGTACCGGTTTTATGGCTATGACGAAGGCATAGAGGTAGACAGGGACACCCTTAAACAAGTCTTTAATCGCTTCAACGCCGAACTCAACTTTGAAAACATAAACCCGGAAGCGCCCATAAAAGTGCGGAGTGACCTTCGCTTTTCACACATCGGCGACAGGTTCGACCATTCCGAAAATGCCTTCAACATCTTTGTAGCCGGCCACTACAAAGTGCAGGACGATATCGGCGCGGGGATGGACATCGATCTCGATTTCAGAAAATACAAATCTTCAATAGCCGATCTTGACAGAAACTATGTGTCGGTTACGCCGTTCATCTCGCTGGACCGAAGACCGCTATTCATTAAAGCTGGTTTCCGTGTTGTGAGTCAGAATGATTCGCTTCACAATGTCAACGACATCGCCCTGTACCCTACGGCAAGGGCCGACTACCATGTAAGCGAAAACTTTATCGTGTATGGCATTTTGGACGGAAATGTGGAAAGGTATAATTTCACCTCAAACGCCGACATCAATCCGTATATCGGAATGAGCAATGCTTTTTACAACACGAACAAGCGGCTGGAATTTGGTGGAGGAATAAAAGGCAAGGCGCTGCAAAATATTGCCTTCGACGCCCGGGCCACTGTAGCCCGGTATCGCAACCTCTTCTTCTTCGTGAATGACACCATTGAGACCAACAAATTTAACATACTGTACGACACCGACGAGGCTGCCATTTTTACGCTGCACGGAGCCGTATCCTATAGCCAAAGCAAGCTATATGGTGGAGAATTCACCCTTGACTACAGGGCTTACGAAACGCGCCAGTTAGAACAAGCCTGGCATCGCCCTACGCTTGACCTGGGGCTGAACGGCTGGTACAACATTTACGAAAAAATTATTGTATCCTCTCATTTGAACTACCTGGCAGGGATCAAAGCGCCGGACCCGGTGAGCCGCGAAAGTGTAACCCTCAAACCGGCATTCGACTGGAACGCTGAAATCAACTACCTGCTATCGGAAAAAGCCGGCGTGTTCCTGATGCTCAACAACATTCTCAGCAATAATTACGAGCTGCTCTACAGGTACCCCGTTCGTGGATTGCAAGTACGCCTTGGCGTAACCGTCAATTTTTAGTTTTACCGCTAAGCCATAGAACGACCTACATACCAAACACCAGGGAAATACCAAAAAACCCAAAATATACGTGATAAAACAGGTAAATGATCACGTCAAAAATTTTGTAATTTTTTCGCTTTTCAAAGGTTACTTCTCTCCTATTATCACACTAACTGCACACCTAATCGATTAGATCCATTCAAACCGTTTATTTTAACTATCAATTTCACAAACAAACCAATGTAATTATGAAAAGTCTAACATTAAAAACCACCTTCGTTGCCGTATTAACGTTTTGCCTGTTTTCCTGTAGTGATGACGGCGTTCACAAACCTGAAGTTGTCAGCGAGAACTTCGAGCAAAAGAGCGGGCCTAACTACGGAAGCAAGTTTCACTTCTGCATTTTCGATATAGAGTATGGCAAAAAGGTCTGGGTGATTGGCGGCGGCTATTTCTGCGATATCTTCCAGGCGGGCATCTGTAATATCAGGATTCGCGAATGCATCATCTTCTGGGAGAGACCCTGTCTATTCCCATGTGGTCTCATACTGGAAAACCCCTGGGATATCTATGAGCTGATCAACCCGAAAGATTTGATTTCCATAATCGAAAAGTTTGACGTAAAAATAGACCCCAGAAAGGACTTCATTCCCTTTCCGGTGACAGAAAATGTACTTGGTCTACAGTTCTACAGCGAGATCGACAAGGTGATCAATGAAGAGGTGCTGGTGCTTGAAAGTGACCTGGA
>CAYUJK010000139.1:0-9003 GCA_964444895.1 uncultured Roseivirgaceae bacterium | reverse complement strand
TCTTCGCCCCATATTCATAGCAGTAACGGCGCCCACTACGGCCCCGGCAAGGTGAGACTCCCACGATACGTTGGTCTGCGTGGGGAAGACCCCGTAGACCATTCCGGCATAAAAAAACAATACTACAAAGGAGATCAGCAGCGATTTAAAGTCCTTTTTGAAAAACCCGTAAAAAATCAGGTAGGCGGCCAATCCATAAATGAGTCCGCTGGCGCCAATATGGATGTTTTGTCTGCCGAAAATCCAGACGAGGATATTGGTAACGAAATAGCAGGCAGCAAAAACCCTGGGTGCCTTTTCTTCATAAAAAAAATAGAGCATTCCGCCGAGTACCAACAGCGGCACGGTATTGGACAGCAAGTGTACGGTATTGCCATGAATAAAGGGGGCCGTAAAAATGCCCAGCAGCCCTATGGGCTCGCGCGGCAAAATGCCAAAAATGCGCAAATCCCAGCCATAGTAATACTGAAGCGTATAGACCAGCCACATCAGAAACACCATTCGGCCCGGAACCACCAATCCTCCTCGGAACACGGTCTGTTAGTTTGAGGGGTCGTTGATCATCTTCAGGTTAAGGAGCTTAGACTCCTCGTAGCCGGTGGATAGGAATCCCATGATACCCCCGGAAGCATTGGCTACCTTTTGCGCCAGGTCTTTGATGCTTTCATAAAACTGGACTGAAAAAGACTTGTCGAGCTTGGGCAAAATGGCATTGAGCCTGGCGAGATTATCAGAGAGCACCTTCGTCCGTTCCTGAACATCACCGGGCAGCAGCGAAATATACCCCTTGAGGTTTGCTTCAAAGTTGCGCCCAACTTCCCGGTAGTAGTCGATGAGCGCCTGCCGGGCCCGCCTTTCTTTCAGGTGTGTCACGGAGATCGCTTCCTGCAGCTCCTTTTTATCAAACTTATTATCTGCTCCCGCTATCAACAGCGTTACCCACACAGGGGCGTTGTACAGGGTTTCAAGCTCCGCTTCATTTAGTTTTTTCAGTTCCTCTATCATACGTGGTTAGTTTACCGAGAATTGTGTTTTCAGGGGCATGGGCCAAAAAAATCAAAATCCTTACAGGTTAGTGATTGTAAATAAAATAATAGGAGAAATAATTTACAAATAAACAGATATTCTATTAATTTATTGATTCGCAACGGAAACATCAAAAAAACACACTAACATATATGTACAATACTGAAACAGTGAAAATTTTTGCTGTTGAGGACGATCCAACATACGTAAAATTTCTTCAATACGTACTCTCGCTCAACCCCGACTATGAGGTGAAAGTTTTTACAACGGGCAAAGACCTGCTGGATCACTTGCATGAAAAGCCGGCGATTGTGACGCTGGATTACTCCCTGCCCGACACCAATGGCGTAGAGCTGCTAAAAAAGATCAAATCGCTTGACCCCAACCTCAATGTGATCGTGGTATCGGCACAGGAGGAAGTAGGCACCGCGGTAGACCTGCTGAAGCTGGGTGCGTACGACTACATCATTAAAAACGAAGAGACCAAAGACCTGCTGCTGCACTCTATTCGCAAAGGACTTCAAAACGTAAAGCTCGTCAACGAAATCAATACCCTGAAGGAAGAGCTTTCAGAAAAGTACGAGTTTGGCAAGATCATTATTGGGAATAGCAAGGCCATCAAATCCGTATTCAGCTTGCTCGAAAAAGCTGTAAAAACCAATATTACCGTATCTGTAACCGGCGAGACCGGCACTGGAAAGGAGCTTGTGGCCAAGTCGATCCACTACAATTCGCCGCGAAAAAAACAGCCTTTCGTTCCTGTGAACATCGCGGCGTTGCCTCCGGACCTGATTGAAAGCGAACTCTTCGGGCACGAAAAGGGCTCTTTCACCGGGGCCATTACCCGCCGGATAGGCAAATTTGAAGAGGCCCAGAATGGCACCATCTTCCTGGATGAGATCGCGGAAGTGCCGCTGAACCTCCAGGCCAAGCTCCTCCGGGCCATCCAGGAAAGAGAGATAACCCGGATTGGCGGAAATGCGATCATAAAGCTCGACGTGAGGATAATCGTAGCCACCCACAAAGACATGGCCGAGGAAGTGAAAAAAGGTAACTTTCGTGAAGACCTGTACTACCGGCTACTGGGATTCCCCGTGTGGCTACCGCCCCTGCGCAGCCGTGAAAATGATATCATTATCATCGCCAAACACTTCCTGGTAAATTTCTGCAAGGAAAACGAAATGGACCCGCTGGTACTCAGCAAAGAAGCTCAGGAGAAACTGCTCTACTACAACTGGCCGGGCAATGTGCGGGAGCTGAAATCGGTGGTAGAGCTCGCCGCCGTGATGGCCAATGAAAAGGAAATTCTGCCCGAAGACATCAAGTACAGCAGCGTGATCAAAGACGATTCATTTAATTATGAAAACATGACGCTGAAAGAATATGATTTCAAAATCATACGCCACTACCTGGACAAGTACAACAACAATGTGATAGAAGTGGCCAAGCGACTTGACATCGGCAAATCTACCATATACAGGTACCTGAAAGAAATGGAAGAATACAATCTTTGAAGGCCCGCATCACCATGACGATCGTAGAACATATCGACCAACTCTCCAAAGAACTTTCGCTGGTAAACACCTACCAGGATTTTGGAAAAGTATTTCGAAACGGGCTCAACAGCCTGCTGCCTGACATCAATAAGGCGCTTTTTTACAATTTTGACTGGAACGAAAGGCAATTTGAGCTGTACTCTGTGTATGGCTTTGCCGATGACGAAGTCCCTGAACAACAAGATGTAGATGTCATCCTGAAAGATCTTTTCGACAATACCCGATCGATCATCAACCAGCAGGTTAGCGCTCATTCGGAACTCAAGGTTTTCAATCCCAAAGCCTATACCGGTTCTGCCGCATGCCTGCCCATACGGCCATTTAATGACCCCGCGGGCATCCTGTACCTGTACAGCCGGAAGTCCGACTACTTCGACACCGACGTGATCAATACCTGCAACCTGGTGAGCGGCATGTCGTCACGCGCCATCAAGCGGCACAACCTGCAGAAACACCAGATTTCGCAGAGCAAAACCGCTGAAAGGCGATACATCTCGCAGCGCAACCTGATGAGCGAAATACTGAATTACCTGCCTGTAAATATTTATATGAAAGACCAGCATGGCAGGTATATATTCATCAACAAGCAGGGGGAGGAAACCATACAGCAGTACGAAGGCGAAGGCCTGGGCAAAACGGACTACGAGCTGTTTCCGAAAGAGCAGGCTGACCGCTCGCGAAAGATAGACCTGGAAATACGTAAAACAAAAAAGCCTGTAACCGTGCAGGAAGACATGTTTTTTGACGGCAAGGTGCATCACATGTACACCAGCAAAAAACTGGTAAAAACTACCGACAACCAGGAGCTGGTATTAGGGTTTTCGTTTGACATCACTGACAACATCAACATCCAGAAAGACCTGGAGGAACAAAAAAGGCTTATTCAGCAAGTACTTGACACCAACCCTAACCTCATCTACATAAAAGACAAGCACGGCCACTACCAACTGGTGAACCAGACACTTGCCGACCTTTTGGGCGTCTCCAAAGAAGAAATTACCGGTACACCACCCGGGCAAAATCGCTTCCGGTTTGACGACCATGAACGCAGCCTGGAAAAAGACCGTGAGGTAATCCAAACATCAAAAACCGTAGAGCTGGAAGAGAAAATCACCCTGTGCGAGGATGACACCCGGTGGTTTCTCACTACCAAGGTGCCCTTCCCTGACAAGGCTGACAACATCAACGTGCTCTGCATTTCGGTAGATATCACAGCTCAAAAGAAAAATGCGGAAGAACTGATCAAAGCACAAAAAGCAAAAGAGCAGTTTCTGGCCAATATGAGCCATGAGATCCGCACGCCTATTAACGGCATCATTGGCATGATCAGCCTGCTGGAATCTACCCATATCACCCCGGAGCAGGAAAAATACCTGAATTCCATCAAAAGCTCTTCGCAAAACCTCAAGGGTATCATCAGCGAAATCCTCGATTTCTCCCTTATCGAGTCGGGAAAAATCAAATTTGACACGGTGCCGTTCCGGCCAAAACGGCTGTTTGACGAAACGGTGTATTCCTTTGAAAGAACAGTAGAAGAAAAAGGCCTGAAATTTATATGCAGCTACGACGACCGCATAGGCTCGGTGCTGAAGGGAGACCCGCTACGCCTCAACCAAATTGTCATTAACCTGATGAGCAATGCCATCAAGTTTACCAGCTCAGGGTTTATTAAATTCACCATGGAAAGTCAGGGCATCACTAACGGCAAGCAGATGCTCAAGGTGTGCGTTGAAGACTCGGGGATAGGCGTGCCAAAGGACAAAACAAGCTTGGTTTTTGAAAGTTTTAAACAGGCCGACGAAAGCATTAACCGTAAGTTTGGCGGCACTGGCCTGGGGCTGGCGATATGCAAGCAATTAGCCGAACTCCAGGGGGGCTCTATAGACCTGATCAGCGAAGAAGGCAAAGGCTCGGCCTTCGTGGTCAAAATCCCTTATTCTCTCAGCAATGAGGCCGACTTGAGTGACTCAGGCGATATTATGAATACGGAAAAAGCCAACCTGGAAAAAATCGATTTCGGGGAGCTGAACGTGCTGGTAGTAGAAGACAATGAAATCAATGTGTTGTACGCGAAAACAGTGCTTTCCAAGTTCAATTGTAAGGTGGACGTGGCCGAAAACGGAAAGGTGGCCATTGAGAAAATAAAAGCCCACGACTACAAGATCATTCTAATGGACCTGCAGATGCCTGAGATGGACGGCTACAAAGCCACGCAAATCATCCGAAATGAGTTGCCGCCACCGAAAAACACCCTTCCTATTATCGCTATTACGGCCAATGCGTTGAAGGGCGAGCGGGAAAAGTGCCTGGAAGCAGGGATGAACGACTACATCTCCAAGCCCTTTGAGCCGAAGACACTGGAACAGGTGCTGACTAAATACCATCATGCCCGGCTTTCAGAAAAGGAGATGCTAAAGACCATGATCAACTCCGCCGGCGAGCGACCCTCGCAAAACGACAAGCTGGTAGACCTTACCTACCTTGGAAAAATCAGCGACAACGACAAGGTTTTTATGAAAGATATGATCGAAACCTTTATTAAAAATGCGCCAGACGACATAGAATTGATAAAAACCCTGCTCAAAGGCAAAAGCTGGAGCCAGATTGCCGGCACAGCCCACAAGCTAAAACCTGCGATTAAATTCATGGGAATAAAACCCTCAATTGAAAAAATCCTTAAAATAGAAGAATTTGCAAAAAAAGAATCGAACCTGAATCAACTCGATGGGATCGTGGCCCAACTGGAAACGGAATGTAAAGCGGCCATCGAAGAACTAAAAACAATATTGGAAAATGAGTTTTCAGACATCAGTGAGGCGTAAAAAGTATATTTGGGCCATTTCGCTAAGGAATTTTTTGCTCGTTGCCTTTCTCTTATTTTCAGGATTTCTTCACCCCTCTTGCAGCCTGGTAAAAAAAAGCGGCTACACCAGGGTGGTAAAACCCATCAAACGATCAAAGCCCTACAATCCAAAGAAAAACCGCCATGCCAAACGCACCAGGACGGTTTGGCGAAAAGTGGGCTACTGAACCCCTAAAGCTTGATAAATTTCACTGTTTTTTCAAATCCCTGCGTTTGGTACGTGAGGAAGTATACCCCCTTCTTTACCTGATCGCCCAGGGGTATCTCCAGGCTATTGCGAAAGCGGTCTACTTCTTCGCTCCATACGGTTTCTCCATTCACGTTGTACACCCGGATATTGCCCGCGGCGGGCTCGGTTATCGACACAAAAAGATGATCTCCGCTCAGCGGATTGGGATATACACTTACCGCACGCGAACTTGTAGATGCAAAGCTGACCGAAACGGGCCTGAAGGTCTCTGAGGTGCCATCAAAGTCTGTCTGCACCAACCTGTAATAGGAAAGGCCGGAGTGAGGCTTTTCATCAACAAATTGATACTCTGATATTTCCTTGGTTGTACCCACGCCTTCCACCTGGCTGATCGTCTCAAATTCTCGCCCGTCTTTGGACCGCTGAATACTGAAATAGTCGTTGTTCAGTTCCGAGGCTGTGCTCCAGTTGATAACAACAGCGCCGCTTTCTTCCGTGGCGGTAAAATTCATCAATTCTACCGGCAGCAGAGTGTTCTCAATGCATGTGCCTGTACCGCTCCAAAAATTGCAGCCCAATCCCCCCAATTCTATCTGTCCGTCGCCGAGAAAATTGGCATTGTTGCCAAAAACGATGTTTTCGCCCACATTCAATCCTCCATTGATCACGAAGGTCGAATTGGTGCCAAACTCTGCATTGCCGGAAACATCAACATCACCCGAGTTATTGATCACGATGTTAGCATTATTATTTGCCTTAAAGTCCCCTGACACCATCAGTGAGCCATCGACGTTCAGCGTGAGATTGTTGTTTACCAGCACGTCGCCATTTACCAACAAAGCGGCATTTTCAAGAATGTTAATGGTGGCGTTGTTATTGATATTAATGTCGCCAATCATCGATACCGTATGGCCGCTGTTGATGGTGATGATATCGCCATTTATTCCCGTAGTGGGGGGTACGCTGCCCTGCCAGGTAGCCACATCCGTCCAACTGCCCGAAGCCGCAGAATTGTAGTCATTATCGCCGGCTCTTGACTCGCCCGGATTGGCTGCAAAATACAAGAATAGTATAATCATGAGCACGGATAGCAGTGCAAAAGCAGCTACTGTCCATGCAAGTTTTGTCTTTAGTTCGGGCCTCACTGAAACCCCTGCTGACTGTTTCATCATTCCATTCATTATCTTCTTCTCCCTTCCGTAATCTTAGTTTACCAGTAACTTTCTACTGGCTTGATGCTCATCCTGGCTTACCTGAATGTGGTAAACCCCTTTGCTTAGCTTCGATGCACTTATCGTATAGGTGACATCGCCAAAATCCGACCCCGCTATCGTCTCTCCTACTATTGCTGTTCCGCCGGCATTGAATACGCGAATACTGATGTCGCCGGTAGCCTCTGAAAACACTTGTATCGTCACATCCGTTCCTGAGGCCGGGTTGGGAAACACGTTGACGATAAACTGCTGGCCAGCATTGACCTTATCCACAAAGATCGTCTTGGAGTATTCAAAAGCCCCATCATAATCGACCTGCTTCAAGCGGTAGTAGAGCGTGCCGCTGAATTGATTGTGGTGGTCAAAATCGTACTCCTGTTCTACGTTCGTTGTGCCATTTCCCTCTACCCTTCCAATGGCGGTGAAATCGCGGCCATCGCGCGATAGCTCTACATCGAAATAGTCGTTGTTGATTTCCGTAGCGGTGGTCCAACTGAGGAACACCCGGTCTCCCTCTGCCCTGCCCTGAAAGTCAATAAGTTCTACCGGCAGGGTAAGGTTGCTGTTGTCAATAACCCCCTCACCATCGGTACCGCCTCCGGGAGCCGCCTGCGATGAGCCTGCAAGGTTATTAACACCACCCGTGCCGGGTGCTGTGGCAATAGAAACATTCGGTACCGGCATACTCACGGAAAGGATCACCGCGCCCATACCGCCGCCGCCGCCACCACCGTGCGTGCCGGCATCGGCTACACTTCCGCCATCACCACCATTGGCCTGGATAACCAATGGACATAGAGAATTAATAACGTATTCATTGATATCCAGCACAATAGAACCTCCGGCGCCACCACCGCCAGCCCCGTCGTTAACAGACCCCATTTCTCCGGTGTTCAATGCCCTGTCGCCGTTTGCACTTATTCGTACACCAGCGCAGCTATTATCCGTAACGAGCCGGTTAGCGCCAATAAAGATTATTCCTCCTCCGTTGCCACCGGGAGTAGCGCCATTGTCATTTCCTTCACCTGCGCCACCGCCGCCGCCCATAAATACGCGATCTGAGCTGATGTAATTGCTAAGGGCAATGCCACCCAAGCCACCCGCTGTGGGTGTGCAGAAGCCGCCTGTTTGCCATCCGGGGCCACCATCGCCGCCTACAGAGAAGTTTCCTCCTCCGCCTCCTCCGGCATTGTGACTATTTCCGCCACCGCCGCCGTTGATGATTTTCCCGCGTGCTGCTACTCGCTCAGCCGTCGTATTTCGGTAAATGCTTTCGCCTTTATTTGCATAATTGTCGCCGGCATCGGTCCGGTACAAGCCGCTGTTACAACCTCCTGATCCACCGCCATTAGCGGCGCCTCCGCGAAAGCCCGCCCCGTCGGCGTTAATATCGTCTATCAGGAAAAGCGTATTGGGCACGTTAAAGGCGATGATTCCTCCCGTTCGCGTAGCGCTACTCCAGTCTCGCGCAATAATGTCGGATGTAGTGGTGTAGTTCCCCGATCCGTCGTCGAGGGTTGGGTAAGTTATTAGTTGCACCGTACTCGTCCCTCCGGTGTTGTACGTATTAGCAAGGGGATTTTCGTACACGATGGACATTATATTTCCACCTCCATTGCGGTTCACGGCAGTAATAGTCACGATTTCGTACCTGCCCACATTCCCAATGTTGCTAAGGTTTCCGAAGTTAGCATCGTTGCCGGTGTTTCCACCGATCACATTGCCTTGCATCTGGATAATGATGGCCCGGCTCCCCGCGGTAAATGTGCCGGTTACAGGCACTTCACTGGTACTTCCGGCATTGGTAGTGAGGGTTCTTGATCCTGTGTTGATTCCTGTAACTCTTACGTATCCATTGATTACCACAGGTATTCCATCAGCTTTGGCGTCATCTACGTGGCCTATATTCAGGTACAAAATGAAAAAAGTGGCCACAAGGCCACTAAGAAGTGCGGCCGCTCCAAAAAATGCCAGCTTGTTCCGCAAACTGGATTTCGGTTTGTTTTTTAGTGCGAGGTTAGATTTCATTTTTTGACTCATTTGAGAAGTCAAATGACTTGTTTTAGTGCATACTCAGCTACTTTTTTACCAATTTAAATGATTTTTGCATAGAAGCTGTCCTCACGTTCACTATATATATCCCTGCCAGCAAAT
>CAYUJK010000138.1:4842-9016 GCA_964444895.1 uncultured Roseivirgaceae bacterium | reverse complement strand
AATCCCTCACTCTCTGCAAATAGAAGCACTGTCAGATATGGCAGTGCTTTTTTTATTTGGGATATTGTAATTTCTTCGTGTCTTAGTGGCCTAAATCAATGTGTTGCCACAAAGACACGAAGACGCAAAGTGATTCCGGGGCAAAATCACGTAAATTGGTGAGGGCCTTGTTACGAAAGAACTACTCTGGCTGCTACCAACAAGATGTCTTAATTTCCCCCAAACCTATACCCGGCCATGATGCCAAATACCCGGTGCTTCCATTTGATATCTATGTCGATAAATGAATTCTGCTCGGGGGTAATGTCTGCCAGTCCCAGGCCGTATTGAAAGCCAAGCACAAAAGATTGGTATTCTACGCCAGCCCCGAAAATCAGCCCGTAATCCAGTCTTTTGAGGTCATCGTCTTCGTCTGATCCCCAGTTTACAGTTTCAGAATCCCTTTCTGTTTCTCCCAGGAATGTCGACTTGGATTTTGCTTTTCCAGTCAGGCCAAAACCAATGTAGGGGCCAAAAATACCATAAGCTTTTATGGCCCCGAAGTCGTAAGATCCTCTTGCCGTGAGCGGGATATCCAGGTACATCAAGTTGACGGTCTCCTTTATTTCCCAAGTCCCTATGTTGTTTTCTTCTGTTCTTTTCATCCGGTAGCCCTTGGTATTCAGTAATAACCCGGTTTCGAACGACAGCATTTCAAAAATCGGCACATCCACCGTGGCTCCTATGTGAAAGCCGGGATTTACCTTTTCTTTTAAAGATCCAAAGTCGCCGACAAATACCATATTGGAGAGGTTGAGGCCGCCTTTCACACCAAAAGTCTGCGAGAAGCCAGGAAGAGCGAGGGTCAATACCAGCGCAGTGATAGTAAATAGCTTTTTCATTGTGTTTAGTTGTTATTAAATGGTTTATTGAAAATGATTAAAAATCATAATAAAAATGGTTTCAGGTATTCACTTTTTTAGAATCAGGTAGCCGACCGAAAAAGAGATCGCTTGGTTCCGGGTTTTCGCTCCTTCAAAATTATCCTTGGTCAGGTTGGCCAGTCCCATGTTATATGCAATAGTAAACAGGAAAGATTGGTATTCTGCTCCCACACCTATCACAAGGCCATAGTCCATTCGTCTGAAGTCATCCTCTTCGTCCGACCCCCAATTAATTTTTTCTGAGCTTTTCTCAGTTTCACCATCAACCGTGATTTTCTCCTTTCCTTTGCCGCCCACGCCAAACCCAATATAGGGGCCTAGAAGGCCATAAATCCTGATGTCATTTAGGGTATGTGAAGCTTTAGCTGTCAAAGGAATGTCCAGATAAAGTGGGTTAAAAGAGCTTTT
The DNA here is from genome assembly GCA_964444895.1 of uncultured Roseivirgaceae bacterium. GTDB lineage: Bacteria > Bacteroidota > Bacteroidia > Cytophagales > Cyclobacteriaceae > CAJXNP01. The sequence continues at coordinate 7,685 of CAYUJK010000138.1, read as the reverse complement.
GCTTTCGTACCCCATCAAATTAAAAGATGATTTGAAGCCTTTAGAGGAAAGTATTAGGCCGGTTTCAAAAGATAGTATCTCCGATATGGGTATCTCCGCAGTTGGGCCGATGTGGAATCCAGGGTTCGTTTTGAAGCGTCTCGAAGAATTGTCGTCCGAAATTTTCATATTCGAAAGATTCAGCCCCCCTTTTATACCGAATGTTTGAGATAATACAGCACTAGGAATGATGGAAAATGCCAGGATAGCGATTAGGTAGAATTGTTTTTTCATGATTTTTGTAATTTGATTGTGTTACATTATGCTGAGTTTTGTAATGACAAACTAAAAAAAACTTACTGAAGGATTAAGGAAAACAAAAATTTCCAGGATAAAAGAGATTTTTAAGAATAAAAATTGTGCCAACTATGCAACTATTTGTGCTAAAAAAGCAAACAATTTTTTTTGGTATTTCGTTCGTGTGCGTCTTATGTTGTGCAAGAAGTCTGTCTATGAGGGTGGTGTTTCTTCTATTAGCGAGGTTATCTATTGCAGTTCAGCTTTAGCTAACTGCATTAAAAAGAATCCAAAATCGCTTTAGTCGTATAAATCAAAAAAGTTGTTATTTAATCCCCTTCACTTCCACCAACTCCATCTTCTTTTTTACAGCCCACAAATCATAGCTCTGCTGCATGTTGAGCCACAACTCAGGCGTGGTTTTCAATGCTTTTGATAAACGTACAGCCATTTCGGCGCTTATGCCTGCGTGGCCGTTGATAAGCTGAGATAAGGTTTTACGAGCTATTCCCAGCCTTTGGGCGGCTTCGGTAATAGTAATCTCTAATGGCTCCAAATAAAGCTCTTTGAGTATTTCGCCCGGGTGGGGCGGCGGCATTTCATACCTTAGCATGGCATATTTGTTTTTGAATGAAACATCTAAGATAACCAATTTACAAACATGGCCTGCGTGTTTGTCAAGGGCGACTAGTCTCATGTCACGTCTACCTTGACGGGTTCGCAAAAAGCCTGTTTTTTCATAAAACACACCCCTACCCCTCTTCCCGAAAGCTTTCGGGAGGGAATATAGGTGGCTTTTTGCGAGCCCTAACCGTCGTTCTATGGTTGACACGACACTAGACTACCCCCCAAACCTATACCCGGCCGTGATGCCAAATACCCGGTGCTTCCATTTGATATCTATATCGACAAATGAATTTCATTCGCTTGCCAGTTAGAAAAATATTACGGTACTTGAGAAGCTGAGATATATGTCATTCAACTTTTATATCCCAAAACTTATCCCTCTCAACCCCGTACCAGAAGAATATTGGTTTTACACACGGAGGCAGCATATTTTTTTAAGAATTTATTGAAATCCACAATGATGAACGAGCAGAGGTTAACCGAGTACATTCATAATGTGCTCATATCTATCCACGAAAATATCAGGGAAATAAAAGAGCGGAAGAACTGGGCCGATCCCAAAGAGCTTGCACATATAGAATCTAAGTTGCTCACCTACCACGAAGTGATTCAAATCTTTAAATTTACCGCAAAAGACATGGACCTGGATGAAAAGGAATTGGGTTTGTAATGTATAAATGTTGAAAGATGAACAGTAATGATGAAAGCTCGCAACAGGGGCTGCAAATGAACTTCCACACCCGCCGCTGGGTGAAACCCGAAGACCTGAACCCAAACGGAACGCTCTTTGGCGGTACGCTACTGCGATGGATCGACGAAGAGGCGGCTATTTACGCCATCGTTCAATTGGAAAATCTCAGGGTAGTGACCAAGTTTATTTCAGAGATCAACTTTGTAAGCTCGGCCCGCCAGGGGGAAATCATTGAGTTAGGTATCGTAGCTACGCATTTTGGCCGTACCTCCCTTACGCTCAAATGTGTAGTGAGAAATAAGATGACACACAACACCATCATTGAGATTGAAAAGATCGTGTTCGTAAACCTGGACGAAAATGGAAACCCGGCGCCTCACGGCAAAACGCACATCACCTATGTGAAAGACCGGCTCAAAGGAACGGGAGGGTCTACTTCTTAATGACCCGGTAGCCGAGCGATATACTGATATTTCTATTGTGCATGGAAAAGTTGTTTTCATTGTTGACCGACATATTGGCCAGGCCAAAGCTGTAGGACGCTCCTACGTGAAAGGCTTTGATTTCAACGCCCAAGCCAATTTGAAGGCCATAGTCCAGCCTTTTCAAGTTATTTGCCGATCCCCACTGTATTTCGCGATTGGTCAGGAGAAATGTCTCTGATGTGAAAGTAGAGTAGTTGGTGTCGCCCTGCAGGCCTATCCCCAGGTAGCCTCCTGCCTGACCGTACATTTTGGTGTTGCCCACGGCAAATGGAATCTTTGCCAGCACGGGGATGTCAAGGTAAAAAAGGTTGATTTCCGGATCGCGAGCGTTCAACTGACCGCTGGGTAGCCGGTCCCTGTTTTTATATCCCCGATTGGAAAGGATCAGGCCCGATTCCAACCATAAAAATTCATTGATCGGATAGTCGCCCGTAACGCCAAAGTGGTACCCGGTTCTCAGGCTTATTCCCGAAAACGTTCTGTAGTAGGCATTTTTCATGGTTACGGTAGACAGGTTCATGCCACCTTTGATCCCAATGGATTGTGCGTACGTGGCTCCTCCAAAGAGTAGAGCTCCGGCTACGACCAGCGCAAGTGCAGTAAGTTTCATAAAAATATCGGTTGGATTTTGTGCGCCATTCAAGACACATTGATTAAACACGTAATATTCGGATTAATCTGGCCGATTTCAAATAGTGAAGTAAAAAAATCGCCTGGTGGCGGTCAAGATGATAGTCCGGGTTGATTGGAGTGAAGTCCCGGTC
>CAYUJK010000138.1:3019-4742 GCA_964444895.1 uncultured Roseivirgaceae bacterium | reverse complement strand
CTGGCTTTGGTAATTTCCTCGCCGCTGGCCACTTTCACCAGGTAGTCAAAGAGCTCCTCGCCTTTACTTTGAATGGTGTCTTCACCGGTAATCACCGTGCCTGCATTAAAGTCGATGATATCGTACATCTTTTGGTAGAGCGAGGTGTTGCTGGACAGTTTTACCACTGGCGCCACGGGATTTCCGGTAGGTGTCCCTAACCCGGTCGTAAACACGATGAGGTTACAGCCCGAGCCCGCCAGACCGGTGGTGGATTCCACGTCATTGCCGGGGGTACACAGCAGGTTGAGTCCGCCGGGCTTTACCTGCTCGGCGTAGTCCAGTATTTTGATCACAGGTGAGGTGCCTCCTTTTTTTGCGGCGCCGGCAGACTTGATCGCATCGGTGATGAGGCCGTCTTTGATGTTGCCGGGCGATGGGTTATTGGCAAAGCTGCTACCGGCTTTTTCCGCGCGAAGGTTGTAGGCTTTCATCAGATCCACAAAGCGTTGTGCCTCTTGTTCGTTGATGCATCTTGCAGAAAGCTCTTGCTCTACGCCATTCAGTTCGGGGAATTCCGAAAGCACGGGAGTGCCTCCGAGCGCCACGAGAATATCAGAGGCGTAGCCCAGCACAGGGTTGGCGCTGATGCCTGAGAAGCCGTCAGAGCCCCCACATTCCAGGCCCAATACCATCTTACTAAGGGGAGCAGGTTTTCGGGAAATTTTGTCGGCGTGCATCAGTCCGGCGAAAGTCTTTTTCACGGCTTCGCTGATCAATGCTTGTTCGGTTTTATACTCTTGCTGTTCCAGGAAATAAACCGGCTTGTCCATGTGGGGGTTCACCGTCTTCAGGGCGTCTTGCAACATGGAGATCTGGGCGTTCTGGCATCCGAGACTCAGGATGGTAGCGCCGGCCACATTGGGGTTGTTGATGTAGCCCGCGATGAGATTGCAGAGCATCTGCGCGTCTTGCCGCGTGCCTCCGCAGCCGGTATCGTGCACCAGGAATTTCACCCCATCCACATTCTTAAACACGCGGTTTTGAATAATTTCTTTCTTTTCCAGGACTACGTCCGTGTCGTAGATGCTGTCTTCCGAGGCGCCTTCCTGGTATTTGTTGATGAGCAGTTGGAGGTTGATGTCGTACTCCGATTTTCCGGCATACCCCAGGCTCTTGCCAAATATTTCTTTGAGCTTCAGGATGTTTCTGTTTTCACAGAAAACCAAAGGAACCACTATCCACACGTTCTGGGTACCCACCTGGCCGTCGGCGCGATGGTAGCCCATAAAAGTCTTGTCCTTCCACTTGGTGACATCCGGCTTATTCCACCCCGTGTGGCGAATGCTTGTATCGACAGTATCCGCCGTATCGTGATGAATATTTTCTATGGTAATGGCCTCTCCCCGGGAAATATCTTCATTGGTTTTACCCACAATCACTCCGTACATGTGTACCTGGTCCCCTTTTTTAAAATTCTGACGCGCAAATTTATGTTTCTGCTGGATGTCGTATTTGAGGACGATCTCTTCTCCCTCTACCTCTACTACATCTCCTTTCCTAAGGTCTTCCAACGCCACTACCAGGTCATCTGCGGGGTGGAGTATGATTGCTCTCTGTTTCATTGTTCGATATTAGTTATTGGGTTAATCGTTAATGGATTTCCTTTTTACAACTTAAACCCTCGCATAAGCTCCTTCTATTCCTAACTCCTCGATATTCTTTAGGTTGCCTGCTACCGCCT
>CAYUJK010000138.1:0-2919 GCA_964444895.1 uncultured Roseivirgaceae bacterium | reverse complement strand
TAAGCTCCTTCTATTCCTAACTCCTCGATATTCTTTAGGTTGCCTGCTACCGCCTCGCTGAGCCCTTGCACCTGGGTAAGGTCGGTGTCCCAGAAAGCCGAGTTGCTCAATACTTTTACAGCTACCTGCGAATAGTCGCCAGATGCCCAGGTTTCTTTAAAGAAATCCACGATCTCTTTGTCGTCGTTCACAGGCAGTTCTTCGCCTTTCCACGCTCCCTTGTAAAAGCGGATCAGGGCGGCGAGTGCAAAGGCCAGGTTTTTGGGTACTTTTCCTTTGGTCTCATAATATTCGATGAAAGAAGGTAAATCGCGCACCTTAAATTTCGAAACGCTGTTCAGGGCAATGCTGCTCAGCAGGTGTTTGATGCTGGGATTTCGGAATCGCTCGATCACCTCCGTGGCAAACTGCTTTCTCTCGGCGTCCTCCTGCTTCACCGAGGGGATGATTTCCTCGAAAAGCAGGTTTTCCACAAACTTCCGGGTGAAGGGGTTTTCCACCGTTTCTTGTACGGTGCGGTTGCCATAGAGGTACGACACCGGCACCATCGCCGTATGCGAGCCGTTTAATATCTTCACTTTTCGGTCGCGGTAGGGGGTAATGTCATCCACCAGCTTTATGTTCAGGTCACTTTCGCGGAAAGGAAGCTTTTTATTCAATTCGTCGCCGCCCTCTATCACCCAGAGGTGGAAAAATTCGGCCGCCACCATCAGTTGATCATTGTACCCAATGCGGTTTCTGAGTTCATCGGCATTTTCACGCGGGTAGCCCGGCACTATCCGATCCACCAGGGTATTGTGGAAGGTGTTGGCCTTTTCTATCCACTGTTTAAAATCACTTCCCAATTCCCAAAGATCGGCAAACTGCAACACGCACTTTTTCAGGGCATCGGCGTTTTTGTTGATCAACTCGCAGGGAATAATGGTAAATCCACCGGAGAGGCTACCTTTGCAGTGCTTAAACCGTTCATAGAGCAATTGGGTAAGCTTTCCGGGGAAGGTATTGGCAGGTTTGCTTTCAAATTTGTCATTCTCGTCAAATACGATACCCGCTTCAGTGGTGTTGGAAACAATGGTGTCGACGGTATCCGTTCGGGCCAGTTCCAGGTAGGCGTCAAATTGTGTATAGGGATTAATGCACCCTTCCACTACCTTAATCAGCCGCACCTCATCTTTCAGCACACCGTTGTCGTAGCCGTTGATAAAGAGGTGATACAACCCATCCTGGGCGTTGATCATGCCCCCGAGACCTTTATCAATGGGTTGCACCAGCATCACTTTTCCATGGAACAATCCCTTCTCGTGCATCACGTCGAATATCCAATCTACAAAAGCCCTCAGGAAGTTTCCTTCTCCGAATTGAATTACTTTTAAAGGTGCTTCAGTGGGTTTACTTATTGTGTTCTTGTTTAGTTCTTTCATTCTTTAGTAAGTTAAAAATCAAATAATCCAGGAAGCCACAGGCTCAACTCCGGTATGTAGGTAACCAGTAGCAGCACCACGATCATGGCGATAAACATCGGCACCAGGGGCTTGATTACTTTATCAATCGAAACATTGGCGACGCTACAGCCAATAAACAAAACAGAGCCTACCGGCGGTGTGCAAAGGCCAATGCTCAGGTTCAATACCATCATGATTCCGAAGTGAATGGGATCGAGCCCCAGTTGTGTAGTGACAACTGGCAGAAAGATGGGTGTGAAGATCAATACCGCAGGTGTCATATCCATGAAAATGCCCACTGCCAGCAAGATCAGGTTAATAATCAAAAGGATCACAAATGGATTATTGCTGATATTGATCAGTCCTGCGCTAACAGTTTGCGGAATGTTTTCGTACGACATGATCCACGACAAGGCCATGCTGGTGGCGATCAACAGCATCACAATAGAGGTGGTTTTTACCGATTTCAACAGTATTTCAGGCAAGTGTTTTACTTTCACCTCCCGGTATACAAAGGCGAGTATCACTGAATACAGCACTGCAATAGCCGAGGCTTCGGTGGCTGTAAAAAAGCCGGCTATTATTCCACCTATCACAATCACAAGCATCAGCAGGCTGGGTAGTGCGTCCATGAACTTTACAAAGCCTGATCGCACCCGAGAGTTTTTTTTCCTCGACCGGATGGCCAGAAAGATGACAAAGCCGGTGAGGAGTGCGGCGTATATTCCGTAGTTAGTCGTTTTGCTGTAGTTGTCCAGCCCATATTTTATCAGCAGGCCTACGGCAAATAGTGCTACGGCAGCAAGGATCATCTTAAAGACGAGTTTTGTCACGCCTGCTATGCCGCTGCTTTTATAAACCAGTAGCGAAACAGCCATAATAATGATGGCTATGCCCGTGAGAATTCCCGGCACGTACCCGGCGAGGAACAGGGCGGTAATGGATACGCCACCGCTGGCGAGGCTGTACACAATGAGTATGTTGCTGGGAGGTATGGCCAGCCCGGTAGTAGCGGAAGTAATGTTTACAGCGGCACTGAAATTAGGGTTGTAGCCTTCCTTTTTCATTTCGGGTGTCATGATGCTGCCGATAGCTGAAGCCGAAGCCCCTGCAGAACCAGAGATGGCTCCGAATAGCATATTAGCGATCACATTCACAAAAGCCAATCCACCCGGCAATCCGCCCACCAATACCCTGGCAAATTCAATCAGCCGCCGGGCAATGCCGCCGCTGTTCATGATGTTGCCGGCCAGGATGAAAAATGGGATCGCCAACAGTGTAAAGCTGTCCAGCCCCGTAGCCATGCGATGCGCAAACGTAGTAAAAGCCGGAATGGAGTCGATGGAAACGAGCATGGTAAGTATGCCCGATATGCCGATGCTGTAGGCAATGGGTACACCTATTGTGAGTAAAATAACAAAACTGAGTACGAGAACGATGATTCCAGTGTATTCCATAGGGACTATTGGTTAGCTTT
>CAYUJK010000137.1:2706-9105 GCA_964444895.1 uncultured Roseivirgaceae bacterium | reverse complement strand
GAAAAGCCTTTCCACCGCCCAAACCTCAGCCTGAAGGAGCTCTCCGAAGAACTGGAGGTGCCGGAAAGGCATCTTTCGCAGGTGATCAACAGCTATAAAAGTCAGAATTTTTACGATTTTGTAAACCATCACCGAATAGCGGAAGCCAGGAGAATGCTAACCGACCAAGCCAACAACTACAACGTGCTGCAGATCATGTACGAAGTAGGTTTCAATTCAAAAACGGCGTTTAACCGCGCTTTTAAAAAGCACACCGGCCTCACACCCTCCCTCTACAAGCGGCGTGCAGAGCGTCCCGACAAAGGCATTGTAGCCTGAAATGCTATCAAAAAAAGCCGGGGCCGTTCCCTGGCTTTTTTCATCTCAAAATTACTCAGGATGGTCTACTCATCTGAGCGGACCGCTCCGGTAACTGGCAGCTCCGAATTAGGCTCCACAATCGTCAAGCTTACCGACGACAGCCCTCTGTTCCGGTTTCCGTTCTGCCAAAAATCGAGGTAAAAGTGAATGGTTTTACTGCCCAAACCGAGCTCCTTCGTGTTTATCTTCACGGGCACGGTATATTCCTTTCCGCTTTTGGGCTTGAAGTTTACAGGATCAAACATCACCGCATTTCTAACGTCCGCACGGTTGTCCTTAATCGCTACGGTTACCGAGTCGTACTCACCTCCCCTTACCGAAAAAACGAGCTGAACCTCCGCGATAGAATCATTTTCAAGGGTATCAAGGTTCAGTTGGCTCACCGCAAGTGTTGCCCCCTCCAGCGCATACAGACTACTGTCGGTACTTGTAAAGTAAACCTCATTTTCATGTATCAAGGGTGAAGAAACGATCGACCCCAACTTGAACACTTCGCCCATGTACAAACGGTCAGCCGAAACCAGGGAATAGTCGTACATAGGGATCAGTGGGTTTACGTTAAAGGACCCATCCGCATTGGTGAGCCCCAGGTGATTTTGGGTAGACAGAGCCGGCTGAAATTCCCAAACAGTGGCCCCGCTTTGCTTATCAAAAGCATAGAGCTGCCCGTTAAACGACCCCACCAGCATATAGTCGTCAGTAATGGCGGGCGAAGAGAAGTAATAGTGGCTGATACCCGAGCGATGCAGGTCCTTGCCCGTATTTTTATCCACAAAAAAGATGTCCTGTGGGCCAGACGTGCCGATGTACAGCCGCTCGTCGTCTACAGCGGGAGAGGCTGGCATCCAGCTACTTCCAAATGAGGCTACCCATATTTCGCTTCCGTCTTCGGCGTTCAGCGCATATACTTTGGAATCGCGCGATCCGCAATACACCACTCCATCAGATACAGCCGGTGATCCTTGTATGCCCTCCATGAGGCGCCCCCGGTCGCTATCCGTTCCTGTTTGGTAAGTCCATATCTCTTCACCTGTTTCGGCGTCTACCGCATAGATTTTGCTATCCCAGCTTCCAAAAAACAGCTTTCCATCCGCGTAGGCCGGCGTAGTATGGATGTATCGTCCTGCCTCGTATTTCCATATCATCTCTCCAGTATTGATATTCAGCGCATAGAGGTGCCGGTCAGAGCTTCCGAAGTAAATGACGGTATCTACAATTTTCGCTGAAGAAAGATAGAAATCCCAGGGGTCTGCCCATGTGGAGTCAAGGGGCTTTTTATTATAGAGTCCTGTTTCGGTTCGCTGGCGTTCGCCCTCCGTTTCGAACCGCCATATCTCCTCTCCTGTATGAATATTTATGGCATAGAAGCGCGCATCCATGCTCAGGGTATAGAGAACCGAGTCCTGGATGGCGGGAGTAGAGGAGACCGCTCCTCCGGTTTTAAATTTCCAGTGCTCAGCCCCTGACTCCCTGTCGACGGCGTAAATGCAGCTATCCTGCGAGCCAAAAAAAATGTAGCCTTGCGTTGCCACCGGCGAAGAGTAGATCCTTCCTTTTGTTTTAAATTTCCATTTCAGATGGGTGAAGTTCTGGAGATCCGAATGAAAATACCCTGTGTTTTGCAGGTCGGCTCTGAAGGAAGTCTGCTGAGCCAATGCATGGGCAGCAAGCAGTACTGCTGCCGCGATTGAGAGACACTTCCGCGCTGTCCTCTCTCTGATACGATTCAACTTCATGAGTGATAATTTTTTTAGATTCCCGGTAAAGAAAAGTGCTTTTGGGTGCCAGAGCGTCCACATACGCGAACCGGCACTCTTTTTCTAAAAAAATATGGCCGCCAAAAAAGGATTAAGAGGCAGAGAAAAAGCGATTGCTTAACTTGCCGTTGAAGGGGGTATTGAAAGCTGCCTAACAAAAGGTGGTAGGAGACTATCAATGAAAAACGAGAAGTAAAAAATGAATTGGATCATATTAACCATCGCAGGGCTTTTCGAGGTAGCATTTGCTTTTTGCCTTGGAAAAGCGAAGGAAACCTCGGGCAATGAAAAGTATTTCTGGTACCTGGGTTTTATTATAGCGCTCAGCATCAGTATGGGACTTTTGATAAAAGCCACTCAAACTTTACCAATAGGCACGGCCTATGCGGTCTGGACCGGCATCGGAGCGGCGGGAAGTGTACTGGTCGGAATCTTTTTTTTCAGGGAGCCAGCCACCCTAATGAGGCTATTTTTCCTAACCACGCTCATTATATCCATAGTCGGATTGAAGGCGCTCTCACACTGAGCCAGCCCTTATCAAATAACCATCCGCGCTAAAACAGGGTAAAGCTAAGCCCGGGAGAAATGAAAAAAGGGATGTTTGATTGGTAGTTCCGTTCGGTTGTGATTTCGCCTGAACGCCTGTCGCGGTAGATTTCCCACCAATAGCTACGCACATTTTCCCGATCGTAGAGGTTAACGATGTTAACGTAAGCAGTGAGTTTTCCCCTTGAAAAGAACCAGTTTTTTTCAATCTTCAAATCCAGGGAATGCGTGGCCGGGAGCCGGGCACTGTTTTTCCCGCCCATTTCGTAAAAGAGGATAGCCCGATCACTGAAATCACTCTGCCCCACGAAGTTGACCATCGATGGCGTATACGGATGCCCCGTGTGGTACCTCCATAGCAAGCTGATGTGCCAATGGGCCGGAAGCCTGAAAATGTTTTCGACGATCACGGTATGGCGCTGGTCAAAATCGCGATATGTGGCTTCTCCCTGCTCGTTGTAAATCCGGTTGTCGGCCAGCGCGTACGATACCATCAGGAAATTATTTCTATATGGCTTGCGAGCCATGATCTCCAGGCCTTTCGACATCCCCGACGAGGGATCGAACGGCCGGTCCAGGATATTCACACCCACAATGCGGTTAAAAAATTCAAACCGATAGTCGTCGAAAAGTACGCGGTAGTCCTTGTAGTACAGGTTGGCCTGAACCACTAGCTTTTCTGTATGATAGTTAATCGAGGCTGTGTATTGCCTGTTGTTAGCCACTTCTTTGAAGGGGCGGGTTTGCCCCAGTGCGGTACGCATAGTAAAATAAGCATCGGGCTGATGATACACACCGGCCCCCAGGCGAATGTCCAGCGGCTCGGCAATGGCATATTGCACTGCCAGCCGTGGTGACCAGTAGAGCGACTCTGCGGTAAAACTTTGAGCTGATACGCGCAAGCCGGGCTGCACGGTTAATTTGTCCCAGGGCTTCCAGCTATCTTGCACGTATGCTGAAAACAAGTAGCCTCCAAAGCCGGTATCTACCGACACCGTATCAAGTTGCACACTTTCTGGGGTCGCTTCGAAAATGTTGTACCGCATTTCGTGGAAGAAGTAGTCTGCCCGAAAAGCCTCGCCCTCTACACCTGCCTCCAGGCTGTGGTTTGGAGCCACATCCCAATAAAGGCGCAGCGCTCCCTGCACTGCTTTGGAGTGCTTTCTGTCGAAATTCTGATCAAACACACTTTCAACAAATTTAAACCGGGCATCCTCACTAAGCTCCTGGTAGCCCACGGTAGCCGTAAGGCCGAATTGTTCGGCGGGGTAGTATTTCCAGTTAAACCAGACATTGTTGTTTTGTGTGATGTTTTGTAGCAAATGGCGGTTGCCAAAGCGATCCACATCGTCGTAGAGAAAATTATCCCTGGCATACAGCAGATGGGCCGACACCTGGTTTTTACTGTCGATTTCGCAGTTTACTTTTGACCAAATATCGTAAAACCTCGGCTTCAGCTGCGCATCCGGATTATTGCCTTCGAAACTTCCCAAAAGCCAGTCGAGGTACCCACGTCGCAATGCCAGAAACGTGTGGGTTTTCCCAAATTTCTTTTGCACGCGCAAGCCCATATTGAGCAAATCCACAAACACATCTGCCTGGTTTTTTTCGATATAATTATACGAGCGCACATCCATGATACCCGAGAGCCTGTCCAGGTACTTAGCTGAAAACCCGCCCGTGTGCACGGTGAGATCGTTGACATAGTCGGTGTTAAAAATGCTGAAAGCGCCGTTTACTTCTTCCAGGTGAAAGGGCCTTTTGATGTTGAAATTATCGAGGTACACGCCCACCTCGCTGCTATGTCCACCCCGGATTCTGGCCTTGGCCGAGAAATCGTCGCTAACGATTCCCGGCAGGGTACGCAGCGTGCGAAATATGTCTTTGGCAAAATTGGGAGAGTGCAGTATTTCCTCTTTGCCGAGTGTCATGGGCGAGACTTCTACGGTAGAAATTTGATGTGCTCCTGGAGAAATACTCACTTCTTTCAGCTCTACAAAGGTTTCTTCCAGGCTCACCGCGATGTCCGTATCGCTATTGACGTCTACTTTTTCCATCAGAGGCTTATAGCCTACAAAGTGAAAGCTCACAGAATACTTTCCTTCCAGCACGGGCTTTATCTCAAAATGTCCTTTTTCATCCGTCACCGCACCTTTTGAAAGGGCTGGAATGTATACGTTGACAAATGGCAGGGGATCGCCCGAAGACTTTTCGGTCACGCGCCCTTTCAATCTATAAAAGTACGACCTGGCGCCGTGCTCTTCCTTATTATGTTCGTAGAGCACTATTCCCTCGCTGTTCTTATAAAATCCAATGCCGGTTCCTTTCAGAAGTTGCTCCAGCGCGTCATCCAAAGGTGTCTTGTATTTAAAAATTCCGCTTACTTTGAGGTTCCTGATTTTTTCTTCGACGTAAAAAAATTTCAGGTTGTTCGCGGTCTCCATCTCGCGAATAAATTCCAACAACGGCTTCTCAAAATAGTCTCCTTTCACAAACACCGGATTGGAAGATTGCGCCTTGACCTCTCCCAGACTTAAAGCAAATACACAAAGCGTAAGAACGGTATTTTTCATAAGCCCTGCTCAAAAGAATTAAACCATGAAAGCGTCTCCTCCACAAAGGGATAGGCCGCTCCGTAGTGATTTTGACCTTCTATCGGCACCAGCCTTACCACTTCGGGATTCACCCTGTAATCATCGATAAATACGGCATATTCTTTTTCTGCCTGCTCATACTGGTCCTGATCCCCCTTAAAAATCCGCGTTGGGGTTTCAGGTTTCCAGTGGTTCAGCCTGTTGACGTATAGGGCTTCATAAATGCCTGGCTCTTCCCCGTCAGAAACCCGGCGCACAAACTCCAGGTTCATCAATTGATACATATTAGTCGTCAATTGATCGTTGGTTTCTTCGAAATCAAGCTCCCCGTTAAATATCCATTCCATCCGTGATGCGAAAGGTTCCTGAAAAAAATCAGTAAGGGGGCGATGCCAGTAGTAGTCGTTCCAGGCTACCAACCGCCTGCAAAACACATTTGGCGCTACTATCAGGTCGGCATCATTGATTTCCGGAAGACCGAGGCTAAGATCCAGCGCCACGCCCCCCACAGAAGATGCTGTGAGTGTCAAGTCCAGGCCGGGACGCTGCTCCAGGGCTTTCTGGGCCGCCATGGTTACATAGCCTCCCTCGGAGTACCCCGCCAGAAAAAGCCTGTTGAGATTGTAAGGGATGCCTCGCAGCTCCAGGAATTCCCTGCCAGCCAGCAGCATATCTACCACAGCATCTGCTGCCGGTAGATACAGGTGATCGGGATAGAGGTGTGCCGAAGCTTCCCCATGACCGATGTAGTCCGGCACAAACGTAATGTAGCCATTTGCCGCAAAAACCAGGGCCGGAAGGATGTGGAACGAAGCGAAGGCTTCCAGGCTGTCAGTAAGGTTAGAGGGGGCATTTCGTTCTGCGAAAATAGACCCATGGTGATAGCTAAGCAGGGAGTGAGCCCGGTTGGTATCGATGGGAAGGATCATCAGCCCGGAGGCGGTGATACGCTCGCCTTTAAATGTAGTGGAGTATTCCAGCTTATGTACTGAAACGTGATGCTTCACTATATCTGCCCGCGTGTGCAGTTGGGTTTGGGAAGTGGGTATTTTAAAAATGTTTTTATTGGTAAGGGTGAACTTGTACATCGGCAGTGACCGGTACGGATCAATTATCCAGGCATCTTTCAAAGAGATTATGCT
>CAYUJK010000137.1:0-2606 GCA_964444895.1 uncultured Roseivirgaceae bacterium | reverse complement strand
CGGGTGATCAAATTTTCCTGAGAACGTCAGGTTATCGAGGCTACTGAAAGTTTCTACGCGCACGCCAAAATACCGCTCCAACTCGCTAAACACCTCTGGCAGGGGCGTCTCCCTAAAATAAAGCTTTCCGCTGCGCCACAAGCCCGCCAGTTTAGGGTCTATCTCATACCGGCTACCAAGTCCCTGCTCGCTTATGCTGATCCCTAATCCCCTGGTGAGCAACTGACTTTGCCCCACAGCATCCACTACCTTAATGCGACCTTCTGAGCAGGCCACCACCACCTCTTTATTGTAGTGACGGACATTGAAGGCCGTGCCCACCACCTGGATTTGAGACTCCCCCACCCGCAGTAAAAACGGGATATCGCTTTTTGCCACTTCGAAGTATGCCTCGCCCTTTAGTTCAGCCTTTCTCTTACTTCCAAAACTGGCATACGCAAAAGCCAACTCCGATTGGACGTTCATGCTCACGAGGCTTCCGTCCGGCAACTCCACCTGTTTCCTTTCGCCGTCGCCGGTTGCGAAGTGCAGCTTAGCGGAGTTCACTTCCATCCAAAAAAACGATGCGGCTACAGCTACCAACAAGGCCACTGCCGCGGCATAAGGCCAGAGAAGCAGTTTCCGCTCTTTTACGTTTGCCCTGACTGGCTCGCGCGATATGGCGTTGTCTATGTTACCCCATCGTGTACTGGCCGGTATTCCCCCGGGCACGGACAGCCTTGAGGCCTGGCTCCAGATCTCCTGGTATCTCCCGGCTTTTTCACGAAACTGAGAATCTGACTGCAACCTTTCAAAATAAAGTTCGCACTCATCTTCAGAAATCTCCCCGGAAAGGTATCCCGCAATCAGCTCGTCATCATTGCGATCGGTTCTCATCGTTTACTCATTGTTATTTACATAGTACACTCAAGTCCTGCTTTCACCTTACTCCCGGTCTCCTATTTTTTTCGAAAGTAGTGCTTTGGAAAGTGTTCGCTGAGCTTTGCCAACGCCCTTCCCATCAGCGTTTCTACTGTTTTGACACTAATACCCAGCCGTTCCGCAATTTCCTGGTAAGAAAGATGTTCCGTTCTACTCAGAAGAAACACCTCCCTGGTGCGCTCAGGCAGCCTTTCCAGTGCTGCCCACAGAGACCTGCGAAATTCATCGTGCTCCATCAAAAATTGCGGGGTCTCTGGCATTGCGAGCCCTTTGCCATTGTGGTTTTGCCGGTACCTCTCCACTACCCGGCTATGCCGGTAGTGGTTCAGGTATAGATTGCCGGCAACCCGGTACAAGAAAGCTTTGAATGATTCTTCTTCGTCGAGTCGTTCCCTGTTTTTCCATACACTGAGGAATGTCTCCTGGAGTAAGTCCTCGGCCAGGTCAACGTCTTTAGTCTTGAAAAATAAAAAAGCGTAGATGCTTTGCTGAAAAGCGTCAAAGATCAGCCGAAAGGCTTCCTTGTCGCCCCGCCGCAAGAGTTCTACGCACCGCTTTATCTCTACCTGATCCAAGACAATTACGAGAAGTTATTCCATTATTAAGATGTTCACTTAATCACCAGTCGGTAAGTGCGGGTAGCAACATAGGGGTTGCGTTGTGGTGTATAATTCACGCCAATGATGTTCAGACTTTCCTCAACCCGGGTGCCGGGTGGTATCTCCAGCGCCAGGCTTCCCACTCCGTTTTTCACGGGTATGGTATCCAGCGATGCGTGAAGATATTTCCCATCTGCCAGCTCGCCGATGTAAAATTCGTCTTTGTTGCTCCGGGTAGAAAACGCAATTTCCAGGGTATACAGATTGTCTGCTTTCCGGGTATCGACGGCATTGATTTCGATCTCGGGATATTCGGTCAGCAGCTTGCCGCCCGGGCTGTATTCCCTTAGTCCGGCTCCTACAAACCCCTCGCGATACGGGATCTCGGCTGCCAGCTTTCCATAGGCATATACCTTGCGAATTCCGTGTATCTCGCCCTTCTGAAAGGGTGTTTCGCGGTACAGTTTCCCGTTTTCATAGTAGTACTTCGAAACTCCCTCTTTCACCCCGTGCTCATAGTTTACTACCAGCTTCAGGTTGCCGTTCTGGTAATACTCGCGGGCTTCACCGTGCTGCCTTCCTTCTACAAAGTTCACTTCAGTTTTCAAGCTGCCGTCAGCGTGGTGGCGTTTGAAGACTCCGTTTTTCAGCTTTTTCTTTTTCTTGTCTTTCTTTTCCGTCTTTTGCGCAGCTTTCTCGCGTACGTTTTTCACAAAACCATCGCAGGATAAAAAACAAAAAGCCACCAGGATAAATAAAAAATACTTGGTCCACATATTTGAAAGGTGTTAAAGTTGATCTTAAAAATAAGAAAAAAATGATGGCAGGCCAGCATAGGGCGGCTCTCCATTTTCGCACCTTTCCGCGAAGCAAACATTATTTGCCCCTGGATATTAATCCGTGTGTCCCCGGGGCTCCATTTTCCTAAACTGTGCTATTCGTGGTCTGATCGGTTGCACAACAGCCTTGTTGCTCCTTAGTGCCTTTGTAGCCAAGAAGAATCCGGCAAACTGAATTCTCCGTTTCAGGCGTCCAGCAATTGCTGAATGTCGAACTTTCTCATTTTCATAAAGGCCTGTACTACCC
>CAYUJK010000136.1:0-9130 GCA_964444895.1 uncultured Roseivirgaceae bacterium | reverse complement strand
TTGGTGTTTTCTGTTCGGTAGTCTTCCACGGCTGCGCTCAGCTCTTCTATTTCTTTTGTTTTTGTTGCCAGGTCGCTTTTGAGCCGCTTGATGGTAGAAAGGTAGGCGCGATTATTCGCAGTTGCTTCAGAAAACTGACCTTCAAGTGCGGCAATTTTGTTTTCTGTTGTTTTCACATAGTCGTTGATCTCTTTCATCTGGTTCAGGTAGTCTTCATAGCTGGTGCCTGATTCCAGGTTTAGCGTTACGCTCTTTCTGGCCGCGTCTATGGAGTCCATGAGGACGCCGATTTCTTCCAGGGTAGCTACGCCCATTTGGGCACGGCTCAGTTCAGCTTCCAAGTCTTCTTTTTCTCTTTTTAGCTTTTCGTTTTCCTCTTTGGAAACGCAGCTCAGCACGATGAACGGCAGTAGTACAATTAACAGGGTTTTCAGTTTCATGATTTGTTGATTTTGGACATTAGCGAACGAAATTATAAAAAATAAACACACAGGTCGTGGATGGGAGGCAAGATATTTTTGTTGTTTGTGGTCGATGAAAAATAGAAGCATAAAAAAAGGGCTATTCGCCCTTGGTGCTTAGTGGTTCCAGGTTGGGAACTTCAGGTTTTTGGCTGCCCGAAGAATGTCTCTCTTACTCACCTGGCCTCTCACAATGCCGTTTTCTACCACGGGAAACCGCCTGAATTTTAATGTCAGGAATTTATTAGCTACATCGACGATGTCTTCTCTCACATCTACAGTGATCACATTGGTCGTCATGTAGTCTTTCACGAGGTGCTTGCTCATGGGCTGATTGTAGTACACGCTGTCTATAAGCACTCGTAGACAGTCTTGTTCTGATATCATGCCGATCAACTCCCGGTGTTCATTCATTACCGGAGCGCCTGATATTCTTCGATTCATCAGCGTTTCGATTACATGCCCGATTTCATCATCGGCCTTAAAAGTTACCAAATCGGTAACCATATACTTGGTGACCGGCTCAAACTGCCTTTCTTTTACGGTGTCAAATTTTGGGGTAAAGTTCATAGGAGTAATATTTTTAGGTTTGACAAAAAACGGTTACAACTCTCCAATTTTTCAAGGGTAATGATCAACTTACGATATTTTTTGGACAAAAGCAAGACGAAAATTGCGTTTCTCCAGGTTGATTCGGCTCAAACGGAGCCGAATTTCATTTAATTGATATTAATTATAATTATTTCAATTCCAACGGATTGAATACATTAAGCACATTTATTTCACCATTTATTTTACTAAATTAACGTCGTCACCACCGGCTATCGTTTATGGATTTTTTCAGGGAGTTTGCGTTGGGTTTTAACGGGTACGTGAAAGCCCTAAAGTTCATAGATAAACACAAGCTGTGGAAGGTGCTCATCATTCCGGCAATATGTTCGCTCATCATTACAGCGTTTGTGGTGTGGTTTGCCTGGAAAACTTCTGATAACCTGACAGAGTATGCCATTATCAAATTTAAAGTGGGGGGTGAGAATGCTTATTTCAATTCTTTTTTGGAGTTTGTTGTCGTTACTTTCGTCCGGGGGCTCATTTTCTTTATCTATGTAAAATTATACAGGTACTTGCTGCTGGTGATTCTTGCGCCCGAATTTTCCTACCTGACGGCGCTGGTAATGTCAAAGACAACCGAGGAACGCCATAAATTCAATATTAAGGGTTATTTCAGTGATATCTGGCGTAGTATCAGAATGGCTTCCAGGAACTTTGCCCTCGAATGGGTGATCACGCTGATTATTTTGCTGTTTTGCGTGATCATCACCTGGGTGTTGCCGCTGGCGCCGTTTCTGATCCTGTTGGTTGAGGGCTATTTCTTTGGGTATACCCTGGCCGACTATCGCAACGAATACCTGGGAATCCCCATGAAAGATAGTCACAAGATTATTCACGCCCACAGAGGGCTGATCACCGGAAACGGAATTTTCTTCAATATCTCGCTTCTAATTCCGATCTTAGGGGTATTGTTTGGCCCGGCACTCGCTGTGATTGCATCCGGACTTTCAATGAACGAAATTCAGCAAGAAAATAGCTACTATGCCCATTCAGTCCATCAATCCGTATAGCGGACAAACACTCAAAGAATACCCGGAACATACTTCTCAACAGGTAGAACAAGCCATCCAAAAAGGACACCAGTGTTTTCTCACCTGGCGATTCGTGAGTTTTTCGCAGCGGACGGCCCTGATGAATAAGGCAGCCGATGTGCTCGAAAGCGATAAGCATTACCTGGCCCGGCTCGTGAGCCTGGAGATGGGGAAAGTAATCAAAGAGGCAGAGGCCGAAATTGAAAAATGCGCTAAAGCATGCCGCTACTATGCCGAAAAGGCGGCGTATTTTCTCGGCGATCAGAAATTGGAGGTGGACACAGGAGAGGCTTACATTCACCACGACCCCTTGGGCCTGGTGTTGGCGATTATGCCCTGGAACTTTCCTTTTTGGCAAGTGTTTCGCTTTGCTGCGCCTGCGCTTATGGCAGGGAATACCGCGCTGCTCAAGCATGCGTCTAACGTGCCCCAGTGCGCGATGGCGATAGAGGAGGTGTTTCACAAGGCGGGATTTCCCGGAGGCTGTTTTACAACGCTTCTGGTAAGTTCGGGGAAAGTGGCCGATATTATTGGCCACTCCCATGTGGTGGCTTCTACGCTTACTGGCAGCGAAAAGGCCGGTAGTGAGGTGGGAAGGCTGTCGGGAAAGTACCTGAAAAAGTCCGTATTGGAATTGGGTGGCAGCGACCCTTTTATTGTATTGGAAGATGCCGATCTTGACAAAGCCGCCAAAATAGCGGTGGCCAGCAGAATGGTAAACTTTGGGCAGAGCTGCATAGCCGCGAAACGGTTTATCATCGAAGGAGCTATCCTTGACTCATTTACGGAGCGATATATCCATCACCTGCAGCAGTTAAAAAAGGGAGAACCCCTTGATTACGAATCCGATTTCAGCGTCATGGCCCGGCCAGACCTCGCGGAAGAACTCTTGGAGCAAGTGAAAAAGTCGGTAGAGAAAGGCGCCAAAATCATCTATGGCCAGCTGCCGGAAAAGTTGGATTCCGCTTATTTTCCGCCGCTCATACTCGGTGACCTTGCGGAAGGTATGCCGGCCTTTGAGGAAGAATTGTTCGGTCCGGTAGCGTGTTTTTACCGGGCAAAGGACGCAGCAGAGGCGGTGCAAATCGCCAACCGGTCGCAGTATGGCCTGGGTGGGTCCGTGTGGACCAGCGACATAGAGCGGGGAAAGAAAATTGCCTCTCAGGTAGAGAGTGGGGCGGTGTATGTCAACAAAATGATGGCTTCAGACCCGGCAGTTCCCTTTGGGGGCGTAAAAAAATCAGGCTATGGGCGGGAACTTTCCTACCTGGGAATTCGCGAATTTGTAAATCAGAAAACAGTGTGGGTAGCTACTACGTAGCTTTGCCCGGCAGCAAAACTGCCGCCTACTCCTCAGGATAGGGAATGAAAAGGAAGTTGGTAAACTGATCGTCTACTACAAACAGGCAGCAGAATTCATCAGGATTCTTGTATATTTTTTTGAACTCTTCGAGTTTTTCCGGCTTTACTATTTTACGCTGTATGAATTCGTCGACGTACGTAGCATAGTAGTTCCATTCAAGGGAAAGATCAGCCTTGTCATAAAGCAACTGCCCTATGGGTTGGGGGTTGCGCGAAATCGGGAAAATAGGAAACTCCGAAAAGCCCCTTTTTCGGATTTGATACGAAGCTTCTTTGATATTGTCAGCCACTTTCACGAAATCCCGGGAGATCGTACCCAGGTATTTGCCATTTAGTTCCGGGTCATTTTCAAATTCGCTCATGTCAATTCTTCAGTTTTAGTAAAACGATATTTTCAACATGGTGAGTGTGTGGAAACATGTCAACCGGCTGGACTTTTTCCAGTGAATAGGCGTCTGCCAACAGGGCAATATCCCTGGCCTGCGTGGCAGGATTGCAGCTTACGTAGACAATCTTCTTAGGTCTTGCTCTGGCGATGGTTTCCACGAGGTCTTTGTGCATGCCGCTTCTCGGAGGATCAGTTACCAGCACATCGGGTGCGCCATATTCTGCGAAGAGGGCTTCGTTAAAGAGTTCTTTTGCATCGCCGGCCAGAAAAGTAGTATTTGCAATGTTGTTGAAGGCGGCATTTTCTTTTGCGTCTTCAATAGCCTGCTCAATGCTCTCAATGCCGATTACCTTGCGGGCTTTTTCAGCCAGAAAATTGGCGATGGTGCCCGTGCCGGTATAGAGGTCGTACACCACTTCTGAGCCTGTGAGCCCTGCAAATTCTTTCGTTTTTTCGTAAAGCACCTCAGCCTGCCTGCTGTTGGTTTGAAAGAACGATTTGGGACTGATCTTGAACCTCAGGTCTCCCAGTCTTTCGTAGATAAAAGCCCGGCCTTTGAAGTTGATAATGTTCAGGTCGTAGTAGGTGTCGTTTTTCTTGGTGTTGATCACGTAGTTCAGCGAGGTAATGTCGGGAAACTGCGTGTTGATGGCATTCATCGCGTTTTTTATTTCCTCCGGTTTGTTCTCACCAAACTGTACGATCACCATCCATTCGCCCAGGTTTGAATTGCGAATGACCAGGTTACGCATAAGTCCCTGATGGTTTTTTACATCGTAGAAGGTGTAGTTCTCTCTCACGGCCATCTGCCTCACAAAATTCCGGATTTCGTTGGAAGGGTCAGCTTGCAGAAAGCACTTCTGAACGTCTACGATCCGGTCAAAGCGTTCGGCTACATGAAAGCCCAGAGCCCGCCGGTCCAGCGTCTCTTCGCCGGCCACTTCATCTGGCAACAACCACCGGCTGTCGCTAAAGGTAAACTCCAGCTTGTTGCGGTAAAACTCCGTTTTTTCGCTTCCCAAAATGGGTAATATTCCTGATACCGGCAGGGAGATTTTTCCGATTCGCTCCAGGTTGTCTTTCACTTGCTGTTGCTTGTAGCGTAGTTGCAGGTGGTAGGGTAGGTGTTGCCATTTGCATCCTCCACATATACCGTAGTGATCGCAGAATGGCCGGATTCGCTCCGGTGAGTACGCAATAATCTTTACCGGCCGGGCTTCCAGGTACTGTTTTTTCTTTTTTGTGATCAGCAGATCTGCTTTGTCGCCGGGAACAAGCCCCTTTGTGAAAATGACCATTCCTTCGTGCCGGGCTATGCATTTTCCCTCCGCTGCCACACCCTCTATCGTTACGCCTTCGAGTATTTTTTTTCGTCTTGCCATAAAATGTCCGCAAAGTTATCAATACGACCTTTGAAAGTCCGCCATTTAGCATATTATTTTCTTATTTTTAAGGGCTAAAAAATAATGGATGGGAAAGAAGCCGCTATTTTTCTTTGTACTGTGGATACATTCTTTGATGGGGTTTTCCACGCACCTGGTGGGGGGAGAATTTGAGATCATCCATATAGAAGGAAACCGGTATTTGTTTCGGCAGATCCAGTATTTTGACCAGCTCACCGGTGATCCTGGTGCAAGGGACCCAGAAGTAAATGCTTCCATTTTTCGCAAATCAGACCATGTGTATATGCGAAATATTCGCATGGTGCTGGTAGAGGAGTCGCGGGTGGAATACTCCAACCCCTCTTGTGATGATGCACGGGTAGTGACGCGGCGGCAGGTTTACGAGGCGGTAGAGACACTCGACCCCGCCGAGTACGCCGACCCCGAAGGGTACTACATGGTGTGGGAACGTTGCTGTCGTAATATCACCGTTACGAATGTCCGGACTCCCGAAGAAACCGGACAAACCTACTACATAGAATTCCCTCCCCTTATGAAAAACGGGGAGCGATTTATCAATTCTTCACCCCAGCTTTTCCCTCCGCTTAGCGACTATGCATGTGTAAACCGATTTTATCATGCCGATTTCGGTGGATTTGATGCAGACGGAGACTCGCTCGTGTATTCGCTCACTGCGCCGCTGAATAGCTCCACCTTTGCCGCGCTACCCCGGCCTACAAGGGCGCCCCATCCCAAAGTTACCTGGCAGCCTGGTTTTAGCGATGAAGTGCAAATCCCCGGAAACCAGCCCTTAGCGGTGTCGAACGATGGCCTTCTTACCGTGACGCCTTCCGAGCAGGGACTGTTTGTTTTCTCAGTAAAAGTAGAAGAATACCGCGACGGCGAGAAAATAGGCGAGTTGCGGCGTGATTTCCAGCTTCTGGTAGTCGACTGCCCCCCGCCTGGCCATGTGCCAGAGATAAAGGTAAAGCCTCCCGGGGCGGGCGCTTACACGCGGTTTCCTCCAACCATCGATGTGCAATATGGAGATGATGCATGCTTTGACATCATGGTTACCGACCAGGATGGCGGCGAGGAGATCAGTGTAAAGATAATACCAGTGAACTTCCAGGATGAGTATGTACTCTCGGATCAAATGGGCGTAATTGAAAATCCCGAAGATACGTTTAAGTTCAATTTCTGTTTTCCCTCATGCATCAACAACGGAGCCTTTAACCCCGCCATAATCGACGTGGTGGTCTTTGACAATCAATGCCCGCAGTCCCTCATCGATACATTGAGAATTCGAGCCAATATTTTACAGCCGCCAAACGACGACCCAGCACTGGAATTCCCCGTAGGCGTAGAAGAGGTGGTTGTACAGGAAGGCAGTGGTACACTCACCTTGCCTTTTAAAGGGGTCGATGCTGATGGCGACAGCCTTTCGATGCGGTTGGTGCCGGTAGATTTTAGCTTTGATGACTACGGAGTTGTAATCGATACGATGATAAACGAGCTGGGTGAAATAGAATATGTGCTGTCGTGGAATACCGATTGTACGGCATTTCCCATAGGGCTGAAGAATGAATTTGAAATCATGGTGTTGCTCGACGATTTTGACGAATGCCTGAAAAGCAATACCGACACGGCATTCTACCACGTAACGATAGAATTGCCACCCAATACACCGCCTGTGATATCCATTGGTGGGGTTAGTGACACGCTTGAAGTCAATGTGCGGATAGATGAGAGGGTTGATTTTTCCATAAATGCTTCAGACCCTGACGGTGACGAAGTGTCGATCGTAGCCTTGCCGGTCAATTTTGATATGGAGGCTAAGGGACTTTCTTTTGAAGAGGTAGTTGGCAGCGGAAGTGTTTCGCAGGTGTTTGACTGGCATGTGAGCTGTGCCGTCATGGATAGCGTGCCATTACCCGATACGCTGGTGGTCCGGTTTATTGCCAGGGACCATGACAAGTGCTTATCGGCCAAGTCAGATACGGTCACGCTCATCGTATATTTGTTTCCTCCTTTGAATGAGCCGCCGGTTATTTCAATTGACGAGGCAGTGGCCGGAACCACGCTTAATGCCCAGGTGTGGGACGATATAGCGCTGAAAATCAATGCGGTTGATCCTAACCAGGACAGCGTGTATTTGGAGCTGCTCAGTGCCGATTCACTTTTCAACACACTTGGGGTAGCGTTCTCAACACAGCAGGGGCAATCTGCTGCACAAGGGGATTTTGGTTGGTTTCCTGATTGCGAGCATTTGGCACGGCGCTTCCAGGAGGCTACCTACACCTTTACGCTGAAGGCTACGGACAATAAATGCTACGTGCCGGCTTCATCAGAGCACACTTTCACCCTTGTTTTGAGGGATAAGGAGGTTGATTACAATTTTTTTATGCCCAACGCGTTTACCCCCAATGAAACGGACGAAATCAACCAATACTATTATATTCCCAATATTCCGCCTGATAACTGCGCCAATAGATTTGAGGAAATTGTCATTTTCAACCGTTGGGGAAAAACGGTGTACCGTTCCGACGACCGCGAGTTTAAATGGGATGGGGGCAACCACTCCGTTGGGGTGTACTACTTCGCCTTGCTCTATACCGAAAAAACCTTCCGGGGAATCATTAACCTTCTCAAATAATTTACCGATTCTTAATAAAACTTTTCATTCGTTATGAGAAGTGTAGATAATTATGATTTATTTTGAAAAATGAATAATTATTAATCTTTTGTGAGAAAAGGAGAACCTTTTCGATAAATCAAAAGTATTATATGTGTTAGTGTGTCAAAAACATATTTTAAAAAGATCATTAAATGTATGAAGAGTAAAAGATTTGCCACTTATCCTATAGCATTTATGAACAACATTTCGGACAAAATTTTCAATGAAAAAGACCGGGTGTTTGATGATAAGTCGAGGGTCAGCTATTTCAGATCATTGGAAGTTGCCCAGCAAAATTTAAATAAAAGTACGGAAAAGAGCTACAGGGGGTAAAGCCCCCTTTTTTTTGCCCTCCTCTATAAAACCGCCAAAATACCTGGATCGGATAAGTGCTCTCTGTTGCTTCATCGAGGAATCTTCAACTTGCTTCGGTATATTCTCTTCTTAATGTAGTTTCTGTTCTTTTTCATGTAGTAAGGTATCGGCTTCGACGCCGCACTCTCGAAACGCACCACCAGAAACCTGAATACGTCGAAATACAAGGCAAAAAAGAGCAATAGGGTCATGGACCAGATGACCATTAGATTGAAAAAATACGTGTCGACGAAATACCCTGCGAAGTACTTGGTAGGAGCGTAGAAGTGAGTTCTGAAATTGTATTTGTTTTCAGGAATTTTCGGATCGAAATAGATGGGGTAAATCTTCCTCACAAGGTGCCCATCTACCTCCATGATGCGCGTTTTTTCGTTCAAGCCTTTTACTACCTGGTTTACGAAGTCGTTTTTGTACTTCTTTCGTATTTCCAGCAATTTATTTTTATCGGCTTCACTTTGCGTTAATCGACTGAGTAAGGCATTCCTTTGGTCGAGCTTTTCATTGCGCCGGATAACGTAGAGCTTTCTGAGCGTTTCCAGGAAATTCCGGGTATTTTGATACGTTTTTTCATCGAACTCTTCTGCGTTCAAGTTTTCAAAATCCGGAAACTTTTCCCTGCCAATGGCCAGGATTTCTTCTGCAAGCTCATTTTTTAGTATTCCTAACCGATGGGCTTTTTCATCATCCGAAAGAGAGTTTTTGGACGAGGGGTTCAGCATGTTCAGGTGCAACAGTAGTTCGGGGACAAGATAGGTTACTTTGTACTCCGCTATGTGTATCTCCTTGTCGAGATCATAAAAGAGCTTTTCGTATTTGTTGGATTTAAACTGTTTCACCATGGC
>CAYUJK010000135.1:5533-9163 GCA_964444895.1 uncultured Roseivirgaceae bacterium | reverse complement strand
TAATCAAATAATATTTTGATATTTGGTGGCGATGTCCGACTTTTGTCAACCTAATTATCATTACAACAAAAAATAGTTTTTAAAACAAGACAATTGCAAAAATGAGTTCAATTAGCCTACTTCTCGTCTCTGTCGTGGTCATTCAGGAAAAACCCTGCTGAGAGAGGTAAGCTATTTTAAAATAGATATTCAATGTTAAAAAGCCTTTCTCAGTGGAGAAAGGTTTTTTTTTAGTACTAAGATGGACGAAAAACTGAACAAATACAGCGAGAAGATTACGCAGGATGAGAGCCTTCCTGCCGCGCAGGCCATGCTATACGCTATTGGCATGAAAGAGCCTGACCTGAAAAAAGCACAAGTAGGAATAGCAAGCACAGGCTACCAGGGAAACCCCTGTAATATGCACCTCAATGGCCTGGCTGACCGCATCAAAAAGGGCGTAGACGAAACGGGTCTTTACGGACTGATCTTTCACACCATAGGCGTAAGTGACGGCATCACCAACGGCACAGAAGGAATGAAATACTCCCTGCCCTCCAGGGAAATTATTGCCGACTCCATCGAAACAGTAGTAAGTGCCCAGTTTTACGACGCCGTAATTCCTGTGGTAGGTTGCGATAAAAACATGCCCGGCGCCATGATCGCCCTGGGTCGACTGAACCGCCCGGCAATCCTGGTATATGGAGGTACGGTAAAGCCCGGAAAATGGAAGGGTGAAGACCTTAACATCGTATCGGCTTTTGAAGCCTACGGCGAAAAGCTGCAAGGAAAAATTTCAGCCGAAGATTATAAGGGTATAATCCAAAATGCGATCCCCGGCGCAGGTGCTTGCGGCGGAATGTACACCGCCAATACCATGGCATCATCTATCGAGTGTATGGGTATGAGCCTGCCTTACTCCTCTTCAAACCCTGCGGTAAGCGAAGAAAAAGGACTGGAATGTGCCCAGATAGGCAGGGCCATCAAAAACTTGCTGGAAAAAGACATTAAGCCGCGCGACATCATGACCAAGGCGGCATTCGAAAATGCCATCCGCCTCACCATGGCCTTGGGTGGCTCTACCAATGCCGTGCTACACCTGATTGCCATGGCCAAAGCCGTAGCGGTTGATCTGACGATCAATGATTTTCAACGTATCAGCAATAGCACCCCTTTTATCGCCGATCTGAAACCCAGCGGTAAGTACCTGATGGAAGACCTGCATAAAATAGGCGGCGTACCGGGTGTGATGAAATTCCTCCTTAAGGAAGGATTTCTCGATGGAAACTGTTTAACCGTCACAGGCAAGACATTAGGCGAAAACCTGGAAGAAGTTAGCGACCTGGCGAACGGTCAATCGATCATACGGCCCTTTAGCGATCCGATAAAAAAAGTAGGCCATATCCAAATTCTGTTTGGCAACCTGGCCGAAGAGGGTTCCGTGGCCAAAATCACTGGAAAAGAGGGTGAAGTATTCACCGGCCCCGCAAAGGTGTTCGAAGATGAGTTTGAGGCCATCAAGGGCATTGGAACCTCTGTAAAAAAAGGCGACGTGATCGTGATCCGCAACTCTGGCCCGAAAGGTGCACCAGGAATGCCTGAAATGCTAAAGCCTACCGGTGCTGTAATGGGCGCCGGATTGGGAAAAGATGTGGCATTGATTACCGACGGAAGATTTTCCGGAGGCTCACATGGCTTTGTGGTAGGTCATATCACCCCGGAGGCCAGCGAGGGCGGACTGATCGGCTTGTTGAAAGATGGCGACATGATCACCATCGACGCCACCAACAACCGCATCGAAGCCGACCTGACAGCTGAGGAAATCGAAAAACGAAGAAAAGCTTGGGTAAAACCTCCCTACAAGGCTACCACTGGCTTTTTGAAAAAATACATTGACACTGTAAAAACCGCATCCGAAGGATGTATAACTGTTTAATTTTTAAAATGATTGAGTAACATGGCTACGCTGACGCAAAAAGAGCAGAAGGAAGGTGGTAAAAAGTTGAGGGTTCCAGGATCCGAAGCCTTGATCCTTTCTTTGCTGGCAGAAGGGGTAGATACCATTTTCGGCTATCCCGGCGGTGCAATTATGCCCGTTTATGACTCATTGTATCACTATAGGGACAGGGTAAACCATATCCTCGTCCGGCATGAGCAAGGTGCTGCACACGCAGCACAAGGCTATGCAAGAGTCAGTGGAAAAGTCGGCGTCTGCTTTGCGACCAGTGGTCCGGGGGCCACTAATCTCATCACCGGCATCGCCGATGCACAGATAGATTCTACCCCAATCGTGTGTATTACCGGTCAGGTTCCTGCTCACTTATTGGGAACGGATGCTTTCCAGGAGTCAGATGTGTTGAGCATTTCAATGCCCGTGACGAAATGGAGCTTTCAGGTGACCAAGGCCGAGGAAATCCCTTATGCCATTGCCAGGGCATTCTATATAGCCAAGTCAGGACGACCAGGGCCAGTACTGGTGGATATCACCAAAAATGCCCAGTTTGCCGAGATTGATTTCGAGCATAAAAAGTGCGAGAAAATTAGAAGCTACCATCCGTATCCTCCTATCAATAGTAACAAAATTGAAGAGGCTGCAGCACTGATCAACAATGCCAAAAAACCCTATATATTGGCGGGACATGGTATTTTGATTTCTGAAGCTCAGGATGAGCTAAAGCAATTGGCAGAAAAAACCGGTATACCTGTGGCCACTACGTTGCTGGGATTGTCAGCTTTCCCTACCGATCACCCGCTGAATGTCGGCTATCTGGGAATGCATGGGAATTATGGTCCGAACGTAAAGACCAATGAATGCGACGTTTTGATAGCCGTGGGGATGCGCTTCGACGACCGGGTGACGGGTGATCCTTCGAAATATGCAAAACAGGCCAAAGTGATCCATATCGAAATCGATCCGGCCGAAATAAATAAGATTATCAAAGCCGATGTAGCGGTAAATGCCGATGCAAAACAAGCTTTGAAGGAATTGATCAATGAAGTAAAACCGGCAAAACATGAAGCCTGGATACAGGAATTCCGGGATTGCGATAAGATCGAATATGAAAAAGTACAGAAAAAAGATCTGTTCCCGGATGGGCCTCAAATCAGGATGGCCGAAGTAATCCGAATGGTAAACGAAATCGCCGATGGAAATGCTGTTTTGGTAACGGATGTTGGGCAGCACCAAATGGTAGCCTCAAGGTATTTCAAATTTAAGCATCCCAATACCAACATTACTTCGGGAGGCCTTGGTACGATGGGGTTTGCACTGCCGGCAGCCATGGGCGCCAAAGTAGGCGAGAAAAACCGCCATGTTGTGGCTGTGATAGGCGATGGTGGTTTTCAGATGACCATTCAGGAGTTGGGCACCATTTTCCAATACCAAATTCCGGTAAAGATCATCGTTTTGAACAACGATTTCCTGGGCATGGTACGACAGTGGCAGCAGTTGTTCTTCGAAAGGCGCTATTCTTTCACTGAAATGACAAACCCTGATTTTATTAAAATCGGAGAAGGGTATGGCATTAAAAGCACCCGCGTTTCGGAAAGAAAAGACCTGAAACCGGCACTGGAAGAGATGTTTGCATTTGACGGCCCCTATCTCCTGGAGGTTAAGGTTGAGAAAGAAGAAAATGTTTTCCCGATGGTACC
>CAYUJK010000135.1:3691-5433 GCA_964444895.1 uncultured Roseivirgaceae bacterium | reverse complement strand
TTTTAGAAAATGAAAAGTTGTCATTCTAACGAAAAATAAGATGTCAGACATATATCAAAACGATACCGGCACTTCCGTAGAGAAACAATATACCTTATCGGTATTGACGGAAGATCTGCCGGGCCTGCTCAATTCAGTGACGATAATTTTTACCCGGCGCAAGCTGAATATCGAATCCATCAACGTCTCCGCCTCAGAAGTGGAGGGCGTAAGCCGGTACACCATCGTGTGTCATACTACGCGAGAGCAGGTAGAAAAAGTGGTGAACCAAATCCGCAAGCACATTGACGTACTTGGGGCATTTGTCTACGAAGACGATCAAATCCACTTTCAGGAAATAGCCTTGTATAAAGTGCCTACGAGCATTTTTTTCGAGAGTGTAGAAATCGAAAAAATCGTAAGGGGCAACAACGCACGCATCCTGGTGATTGAAAAGGACTACACGGTGATCGAAAAGACTGGTCATAAAGTGGAAACTCAGCAATTATTGGAACTGCTGAGACCTCATGGACTGCTGGAATTTGTACGCTCGGGCAGGGTGTCCATTTCGAAGTCGAAACGAAAAACCGAGACATTCTTGGAAGAATTAGAAAACTCAAAAACCCATTCATTAAATACAAACGGTAAATTATAATATGGCAAAGATCAATTTTGGCGGCGTAGTAGAAGACGTCGTAACCAGGGAAGAATTTCCATTAGAAAAAGCAAGAGAAATTTTAAAAGGTGAAACCATCGCCATCATAGGATATGGTGTGCAGGGTCCAGGCCAGGCTTTGAACTTGAAAGACAATGGCTTTAATGTAATTGTAGGTCAGCGCAAACCGTCCAAATCGTATGATAAGGCCGTAGCTGATGGCTTTGTAGAAGGAAAAACACTCTTTTCCATCGAAGAAGCCCTGGAAAAAGGCACGATCATTTTCTACCTTCTTTCCGATGCGGCGCAGATTGCGATGTGGCCTACGGTAAAAAAACACCTTAATGCCGGAAAAACGCTTTATTTCTCGCACGGGTTTGGCATTACCTATAAAGAGCAAACCAACATTGTTCCGCCGTCAGATGTTGACGTCATATTGGTAGCACCAAAAGGATCGGGTACCAGCTTGCGAAGATTGTTCCTGGCAGGCAAAGGGTTGAACTCCAGCTTTGCCGTACATCAGAACGCCTCAGGCAAAGCCAGGGAGAAAGCCATTGCATTGGGTATCGGTGTAGGCTCAGGGTATCTTTTCGAAACTACATTCCAGAAGGAAGTATACAGCGACCTTACCGGCGAAAGAGGCACCTTGATGGGCGCTATCCAGGGGATATTTGCCGCTCAGTATAATACACTGAGGAAAAACGGCCACTCACCTTCGGAAGCTTTCAACGAAACGGTAGAAGAATTGACCGAGTCGCTGATGCCTTTGGTGGCAGAAAATGGAATGGACTGGATGTACGCCAACTGCTCTACTACAGCGCAGAGAGGCGCTCTGGACTGGTGGAAAAAATTCAGAGATGCAGTTCAGCCTGTATTCGATGACCTGTACAACAGCGTAGCTACCGGAAACGAAGCCCGCATCTCCATCGAAAGAAACAGCCAGCCCGACTACCGGGAAAAGCTCGAAGAAGAACTCAAGGAACTCCATGAGTCAGAGATCTGGAGAGCAGGTGCTGAGGTGAGAAAATTAAGGCCCAAAAAGGACTAATTATCTCTAAGACACATAGCAAGACCCGCTCTCCTTGACAAGAGGATTGCGGGTTTTTTT
>CAYUJK010000135.1:1467-3591 GCA_964444895.1 uncultured Roseivirgaceae bacterium | reverse complement strand
TACATAAGCTTAGTCGATATCGAAACCGCTTACCAGCGCATCAAAAAAGTGGTAAGACACACTCCCTTGGAGCTAAACCTAAACCTCTCCGAGAGGTACGGGTGTAATGTGATGCTAAAGCGGGAAGACCTGCAGGTGGTGAGGAGCTACAAACTGCGCGGCGCCTACAACAAAATTTATTCCCTGTCGAAGGATGACAAAGAAAAAGGCATCGTATGTGCCAGCGCGGGCAACCATGCGCAGGGCTTCGCCTATTCGTGCCGGGCACTGAATATTCATGGCAAAGTGTATATGCCCTCTACTACGCCCAAGCAAAAGATCAGGCAGGTGGCCATGTTTGGGAAAGAAAATGTGGAGATCGTACTGCAAGGCGACACCTACGACGACTCTTACAACGCAGCGATTGAGTACTGCAATGAAAACCAGATGAAGCTCATTCACCCTTTTGATGACTACGAAGTGATGGCGGGGCAGGGCACTGTGGCCATGGAGATACTGCGGGAAGCTTCGCAGAAAATTGACTATCTCTTTGTGCCCATTGGTGGCGGCGGACTGATCAGCGGAATGGGCAGCTATTTCAAGCAGATAAGTCCGGAGACCAAAATCATCGGTGTGGAGCCCGAAGGCGCCCCGGCAATGAAAGATTCACTGACAAAAGGAAAGGTGGTTCACCTGGACAAAATCGAAAAATTTGTGGATGGAGCTGCCGTGCAACAAGTCGGGGATAAGTGTTTTGAAATTTGCCAATCCGTAATAGACGACTTGTTGCTGGTGCCGGAGGGGAAAGTTTGCACCACTATTTTACAACTGTACAACGAAGAGGCAATCGTAGTGGAGCCGGCAGGTGCGCTTTCCATCTCGGCTTTGGATTTCTATAAGGAAAAAATTAAAGGCAAAAATGTAGTGTGTGTGGTAAGTGGCGGAAACAACGACATCACACGAACAGAAGAAATTAAAGAGCGTTCGCTCATGTATGAAGGCCTGAAGCATTATTTTATCGTCCGTTTTCCGCAAAGGGCAGGCGCCCTCAGAGAATTCCTGGTGAATGTCCTTGGCCCGGAAGACGACATCACCCACTTCGAATACACCAAGAAAAACAACCGGGAACAAGGGCCTGCACTGGTGGGTATAGAGCTAAAAAACAAAGACGACTTTAACGCCCTCCTTCGCCGCATGACAGAAAACAACTTTAACTACAAACTGATCAACGGTTTGCCCGATCTGTTTAATATGCTGGTGTAAGGGAGTCGGAAGACCGAAGACCGAAGACCGGAGACCGGAGACCGGAGACGGAAGTAGTAGAATGGCAGTAGAAAGTTGGAAGTCCTAAGTGAAATATTTTTGACCGTATAAAAACTAGAAATGGAATTTAAGTTTGAAAAGCTAATTATTTGGCAAAAGGCTATGGATTTTGGAGAAATAATTAATGAATTATCTGACAAATTCCCGAAGAAAGAAATATATAATTTAAGTTCTCAAATCTGTAGGGCTGCTGATTCAATTGCTCTAAATATTTCGGAAGGCTCTATCGGCCAATCAAATGCTGAACTCAAAAAATTCATAGGCTATGCTATTCGATCACTCGCAGAAGTAGTTACCTGCCTGCATAAATCAAAGCGGCGAAACTACATAACAGAAGAAGAATTTAAAACCCAATATGAATACGCTTACAACCTCATAAATATGATGGTCGCATTTAAAAACAAGATACAATAATTGATATAACTGTTAGGATGAAATGTGATTCGAAGCTTGAGGGAATCTTCGGTCTCCCGTCTTCGGTCTTCGGTCTCAATAATCCACCATTAAATAATGACTCGCTATGACTGACAAACTATACATTTTCGACACCACACTGCGCGATGGGGAGCAAGTTCCCGGTTGCCAGTTGAATACCATTGAAAAAATAGAAGTAGCGCGCGCCTTGGAAAAGCTGGGCGTTGATATCATCGAGGCCGGCTTTCCGGTATCCAGTCCGGGAGATTTCAACTCCGTGGTAGAGATATCAAAAGCTGTTTCTGAGCCTGTGATATGCGCGCTTACCCGGGCGGTGGAGAAAGACATCGAAGTGGCCGCTGATGCGCTAAAGCATGCAAAAAAAGGGCGTATACACACAGGAATCGG
>CAYUJK010000135.1:0-1367 GCA_964444895.1 uncultured Roseivirgaceae bacterium | reverse complement strand
AAAATCCGCTTCTTAAAAGAAAATGTAAAAGGCATCGACAAGGCCATTATCTCTACTCACTGCCATAACGACCTGGGCATGGCCACAGCCAATACCATAGCCGGCGTGCTCAACGGCGCCCGCCAGGCCGAAGTAACGCTGAACGGCATAGGAGAGCGGGCTGGAAACACCTCGCTGGAAGAAGTAGTGATGGCCCTGCGCAGCCACAAGGAAACCGGCATTGATACGGCGGTGGATTCCAAACACATCTACGCCACCAGCCGCCTGGTATCCACGCTGATGAACATGCCCGTGCAGCCCAATAAGGCCATCGTGGGCCGCAATGCCTTTGCGCACTCCTCAGGCATTCACCAGGACGGCGTACTGAAGCACCGGGAAAACTATGAGATCATAGATCCGAAAGATGTGGGCATTGCCGAGTCTTCCATCTTGCTGACCGCACGAAGTGGCCGCGCGGCGCTGAAACACCGGCTTGACGTCCTGGGATTTGGCTACAATACCGACGAATTCGACGGCATTTACGAGGAGTTTTTGAAGCTGGCCGATACCAAAAAAGATATCAAGGACGAAGACTTAGCCATTTTGGTAGGTGGCGCCAACCGAAAGGAATCAAAGATCAAGCTCGACTTTCTGCAAATCGTAGCAGGTAAAGGTGTGAAACCCATGGCGAGTGTGAGATTGAAAATCGGAGATGAATACCACGACGCCACCACCGACGGCAACGGCCCCGTAGATGCGGCCTTTAAAGCCATCAAAAAGATTATCAAGAAGAAAGTGGTGCTGGAGGAATTCCTGGTGCAGGCCATCACCCGCGGCAGCGACGATGTGGGCAAGGTACACGTGCAGGTAGAGCATGCGGGGACCATTTACTATGGCTTCGGCGCTAATACTGATATTGTGACCGCTTCCGTAGAGGCTTTTATTGATGCGCTGAACAAAGTGCCCGGAATGGGACTGTAAAAGCTGTCAGAAAAGTAGAAGAACCGAGGCCTGAAATACCCGGTTGTTTTCCCGTTGCTCCAGGATGACAGCCGTTTTGTTGGTGTTAGAGAGTCCATAGGTATACCGGAGCGAAAAAGCTACCGACTTAGGCAGCCGATAGCTCAAACCAGCGACAACAGAAACATCGGTTTTTCGGGGATCGAGCATTGGTGGACCAGAGCCAAAATCATTTCTTTGCAGAGCGTGCACTAAATACCCCACCTGGGGACCGGCTTCAAAACTGAAATTTTCGGCGAGGTACACCTTGGCTATTAGTGGAAAAAGAAGATAGTAGTATTTTAGTCGCTCATTGTAGGCTTGGTTAATCGTAGCCCCCTGAAGCGAGAAAAGCAATTCCGGCTGCAGGGTAAAACCATCCGCCACCA
>CAYUJK010000134.1:4270-9171 GCA_964444895.1 uncultured Roseivirgaceae bacterium | reverse complement strand
TTAAAAATATTCTTGATCGACACTTCTTTGGCTATGCGGTCTTTGAGTTCGGCAATTTTTACCCTTTCCTGCTCCATAGTATCGCGGTAGCGGATGGTAACACTGTCGTCATCCTTCGTCTCATAGTCTACCGCGATGCAGAATGGCGTACCGATCAAATCCTGCCGGGTATATCGCTTGCCAATAGAGGCACTGTCTTCGTAGATCAGGTTAAAATCGTACTTCAGGTCGTCAAAAATCTTCCTGCCTATTTCAGGCAGGCCGTCCTTCTTCACCAACGGCAGTATCGCCGCCTTCACGGGAGCCAATGCGGGGTGCAGCTTCAGGTAGGTGCGCTGCTTGGCATTTTCTCCCTCGCCCACTGTTTCGTCTTTATAGGCATTGCACAGCAGCATGAAGAAAAGCCTGTCGGCGCCGGCAGACGTTTCTATCACATAAGGCACGTAGTTTTTATTGATTTCCGGATCGAAGTATTGCATTTTCTTTTTCGACAACTCCTGGTGATTTCCAAGGTCAAAATCCGTTCTTGAGTGTATACCTTCCACTTCCTTGAAACCGAACGGAAATTTAAACTCGATATCCACCGCCGCATCGGCATAGTGAGCCAGCTTTTCGTGATCGTGGAAACGAAGGTTTTCAGCAGGTATACCCAGCGCTTTGTGCCACTTCATCCGTATGGCTTTCCAATGCTCATACCACTGCTTTTCTTCTCCCGGCCGGATAAAAAACTGCATCTCCATTTGCTCAAACTCCCGCATTCTAAAGATGAACTGCCGGGCTACAATCTCATTTCGAAAAGCCTTGCCGATCTGGGCGATGCCGAAAGGAATTTTCATTCGGGCAGTTTTCTGCACGTTCAGGAAGTTGACAAAAATTCCCTGGGCGGTTTCGGGTCTCAGGTAGATTTTATTAGCATCTTCGGCCAGTGAGCCCACTTCGGTAGAGAACATGAGGTTGAACTGGCGCACGTCGGTCCAGTTGGTTGTTCCGGAGATGGGGCATTTAATGTTATTGTCAATAATAAGCTGCTTTACTCCCGCAAGGTCCTCCTTGTCGAGGAGCCTGCCCATTTCTTGTACCAGCTTTTTGGCTTCATCTGCTTTCCCCTCTGCTTCCAATTCGGCAGCCTTATCTTCTATGAGCACATCGGCACGATACCTTTTCTTCGAATCCTTATTGTCGATCATTGGGTCGTTAAAGCTATCCACGTGACCGGAAGCCTTCCAGGTGAGAGGGTGCATAAAGATAGCTGCGTCAAGCCCCACCACATTTTCATTGAGTTTTACCATCGCCTGCCACCACAGGTCTTTGATGTTTTTCTTCAGCTCCACGCCATACGGGCCGTAGTCATAGACCGCCTGCAAACCGTCGTATATTTCACTTGAGGGGTACACAAAGCCATATTCCTTGGCGTGGGCAATAATATCTTTTATGGTAAAATCAATTTCGCTCTTCATTCGATAAAAAATTATAGGTGGAACTGTGCCATTTACGGCTGCAAAGATATACAAAGGTTCCTTAGCGGCAAATGGCGAGCGCAATACGCCTGCAAACCCTTGTGAAAAAGCTGGCGACGAGAAGCATGCTGAGTTCTTGAAGAAAAGCCTTTTGCTAAAGCATAAAAAAACCCGTGATGCGGATCACGGGTCGATTAAAGGTTAGTTGGTGCCTGTACCCGGATTTTATGCGAATTAGAATAAAGACTTTTGCCCCGGGCACAGGACTTAATGCTTTTTCATTGTTTCGTACTAAGAAACGTCAGAATAGAAAACGAAAATAATTTAATCAATGTAGATTAGCAAACCTTTAAGGCATTGTAATTTTTTAGTTTCTTGGTGCTGCCCCTTCATTCAGAATCTTGTGCACCTTCTCCTGCACTTTGGGACTGCTTTGGTAGGCAAGCATTATTTCCTCATATTTATCCACCTCCATACCCGCATTTTCTATGGCGTGGGCTACTTCGGCTTCTAAATTTTGCTGTATCACCATTACTTTTTCCACGGCTTTGTCAAACTTTTGCAAGTCGCCATCCGACACCTGCACATCCTCCTGGGGGTTTTGCTTTGCATTCATGATCGTATTGAATGTATTTACATCCAGCCCTTCTTCTTCAATGGCTGAGATCATTTTGCCCTGTCCCTGCTGCTGCACAGCCGATGCCTCCCGGTTGGCTTCGATAAAAACCTGCAGTTCTCCAGTAGAGTAATCCTCTTTAACATTTTGTTGTTGGGGTGTGGGTGTGGGTGGCATGTTTTGCTGTGCCGCTACCGGCAGAATAAGGAGCACCGCCAGGGGCAAGACCAATATGCTTACAATTCTCTTTGCTGAAATTCTGTGATTCAAATAATTCATCTTCTTTTTAATGTTTAATTAGAAATAGGTACAATAAGGCAACGACCAACGAACAGTTTATTACCCCTGGGCGCTTTTTTCTGAAATTAAATTGAAAATGAAACGCCCCTTGGCGGTGAATAAGGGTCGGATGACTATATTTACCACAAACACCTCCGCAGATGTTTAAAAAAATTGGCCTTGCGATCGCTTTTTCTCCTACCTGTAAGGCGCTCCTCACAGAAGCCCTGCGAGTACAGAAGCTCTTCGGTGCGCAGCTATTGCTGGTGCATGTGGGAATGAAAACGGAAGGCAATACCAAATATTTGCATCAGCTTTTTCAAGAGGTGGGTATCAGAGAACAGGATATCCAGGTGATATGGGAAGAAGGCAAGCCGGCCAGGAAAATATTGGAAGTATGCCGGCGGGAAAAGATAGACCTGATCATGGCGGGGGCACTGAAACGGGAAAATCTCTTCAACTACTACATTGGTACAGTAGCGCGCAAGATCATGAGGCGGGCCACTTGCTCCGTATTGATACTGGTGAACCCTTCAGAAGTGCCTGCGCCTTTCCGGGAAATTGTCATCCATGCAGGCGAAACTTTCCTCACAAAAAAGGTAGTCGATACCGGCATGGGCGTGGCCCGGGCAGACCACGCCAACCAGGTACACATGGTGAGAGAACTGCACCTGTATGGTCTTGCGATGTCTGTATCATCCGAAAACCCCGAAAAGGAATCTACCAGCTTGCGTAAAAAGCTGGTAAAAGAAGAGTTGAAGCAGTTGGAAAAATATGTTGCCGAAAAAGACAGAAAGGAATTAAAAATCAACTTCAAAATACTGGCAGGTAAGTCTGGGTTTGAGGTGGGCCGCTTTGCCAAGAGAACCGGGGCCAACCTACTGGTAGTGGGCGCAAGACCCAAAAAATTCCCGCTATTTGACAAAGTGTTTACCCACGACCTGGAATATGTCTTTGCCGATCTTCCCTGCAATCTCTTAGTAGTAAAACAAAAATAACGTACCTGTATGCTCAATCACTCCGAACTTGTAGGTCTGCTAATCCAGCTATGCGTGATGTTAGCCTTCGGAAGAGCCATGGCCGAGGTGGCCAGGAGGTTTAACCAGCCCGCTGTTGTAGGCGAAATCATCGCGGGTATCATCCTGGGCCCTACAATCCTGGGGATGATATCTCCCGATGCCTTTGGGTGGCTGTTTCCTACGGAAGGGCAATCGGCCGTGGTACTGGACGGCTTTGTACAGGTAGCTGTGGTGCTGCTGCTTTTCATTGCCGGGCTGGAGGTAGACCTTCACATCGTGTGGCAGCAGGGAAAGCAGGCCTTTTATACCAGCTTTCTGGGTTTAGTATTCCCATTTTTTCTGGGCTTCATCTTCCCCTGGATTTTCCCGGAGTTCTTTGGAATGGACGACACCAGCAAAAACCTTGTCTTTGCTTTGTTTATGGGCACTTCAATGTCGATCACGGCGCTGCCAGTGATAGCGCGTATCTTGATGGATCTCAGCATGTTCCGCTCAAAAATGGGGATGCTCATTATTGCCTCCGCCATGATGAACGACCTGGTGGGCTGGCTGATTTTCTCGGTGATCCTAAGTATGATGGGGACGGGCAACAGCTCGATGTCGATCCTTGAAACCATCGGGCTCACCCTGGGATTCACCATCCTGATGCTTACAGTGGGGAAAGGCCTGTTGAACAAGGTGCTTCCGTGGATTAATGAAAAACTCGCCTGGCCGGGCGGTTTGCTGTCGCTGGCACTGGCTTTTTGCTTCCTGGGTGCAGCTTTTACCGAATACATTGGTATACACGCCATTTTTGGCGCCTTCATTATTGGCGTGGCTCTTGGAGACTCCGAACACGTTTCGGAAAAGGCGAAGGAAATTATCCACCAATTCATTAATAATATCTTCAGCCCGCTCTTTTTTGTTTCTATAGGTCTGAAGGTAAACTTTATCCTGAATTTCGATGTTGGTCTCGTGCTGGCGATATTGGGAATCGCCTTTGCGGGCAAGATCATTGGATCTGGGTATGGCACTTACCTGGGAGGCTACTCAAAAGCTGAGTCGCTCGCTGCCGGCTTTGGGATGAATGCCCGTGGCGCGATGGAGATCATTTTGGGCACGGTGGCACTTAATGCTGGTCTCATTGATGAAGCCATTTTTGTGGCCCTGGTGGTAATGTCGCTGGTAACCAGTATTTCCAGCGGACCGCTGATGAAGTGGAGCCTTTCGCTAAAATCAAAGAAAGGCTTTTTCAGCACCTGATTTCTACTTTCATTTCTCGGGGCTTAAATACAGTACCGCATCCCCAGGTTCAATATCAGCTTTGTAGTGGAAGATTTCTGCTTCGCCATTTTTATGGTAAATAATCAGCGGTAGCAAGTTCCCCAACTGGTGGAGCAATTCGAGAAAAAGTCGCTTGGGATTTTTCTTTTCCTCCATTTCTATTCTTTTAAAACTAAAATTGCCGCGTTCTATGATTCGCTCCCAATCTATGATATCTACTTTTTTAGCAAAAAGTGTGGAGGCGTCGATAGGCTGAAGCAGGTTAGC
>CAYUJK010000134.1:0-4170 GCA_964444895.1 uncultured Roseivirgaceae bacterium | reverse complement strand
TATCTACTTTTTTAGCAAAAAGTGTGGAGGCGTCGATAGGCTGAAGCAGGTTAGCATGTGCCAAACCTTCCGATTGTGTGAGCAGTACATGCACGTTAGGGATAAAAAATATTTCTTTGGCCAGTTGGGCCGAGAGAATATTGATTTCGGAGTTGGTGGTGAACCCCACGAATGTCCGGGCCTTGGCCGCATTGGCGTCACTTAGGTCTTCTTCTCTTAGCGCGTTGCCATTGTATACTGTGAGCCCTTCACGCCGGGCAATCATGCAGAGTTCCTTATTGCTATCCAGCAGCCATACGGGCTGGTCCTTCAAGAGTTCTTTAGCCACCAGGCGCGGAATGGGGCCGGCGCCCACCACGAGGATTCCCTCCCGCTGGTCATCCGAGCGCACCAGCTCATTTCTTTTCTTGAGCCAGTTCGTACACCAGGTAAGTAACACCGGTACAGTGGCCGTAGTAAATATGGCCATGAAGACCAGAATCGAGAATATTTCCTGCGAAATAATGCCCATCTTTAAGGCTATCCCGGCTATGATGATCTCCACCGCCCCGCGACCGTTCATGCCCGCCCCTACAGTGATCCCCTCGCGCCAGCCGTTGCCGCTTGGAATATAAAACAGCGTAGTACCGATGATTTTGCCCGCCGTAGCCACTACGATCACGGTAATGAGAAGCGGCAAATCGGTTTTAAACACATCGAAAGTTACTTCGAACCCCGCCGTCACGAAAAAAACCGGAGCCAGAAAGCCAATAGAAACATCATAAAAAATTGAATTAAGTTCTTTAGATAGCTTCCGGTTAAAGACACTATTTCGCAAAAATAAGCCGGCTATAAAAGTCCCTAAGATATTGTGCAAACCGGCCAGTTCCGCCAACTCGGCAAACAGAAACGCCACGAGGATCATCATGGTGAAATACAATGTTCTGTTATTGAACTTCGAAGCTTCCAGCTTTCGGCCCAGGTAAGGAAGCAGGTACTTGCCAATAAGAAATGTAACCACAAAGAATGCAACGGCCTTGCCTAGCACAATCGTGATTTCGCCTATGTCAAAAGAACCCATATCGGCGAAGCTGACTATTCCGGCAAATACCACCAGGGCCAGCGTGTCGGAGATAAGCGCACCCGCCATCATTACATGAGCTACCCGGGTATCGAGCAGCTTCAGGTCCACCAATATTCTGGATTTCGTAGCAAGTGACGTCACCCCTACCGCTATCGCCACAAAGAGCGCCGCCATGGCATCGCCTCCAAACCAGATGACAGTGTAATAGCCGAGAACAAATGGCGTGATAAATCCGCCGATAGCTGCCAGAAAGCCTGCCCATGAGGCTTTGCGAAGCTCGCGGTAGTCAATCTCGATGCCTATGTAAAGCATCATGAGCAGTACGCCCAGTTCCGCAAGCACATTGATGCCATCGCTGCTGTGCAGCCACCCCAGCAAAGAAGGGCCTAACAAAATACCGATGATCAACTCGCCCAGAATAGACGGATAACCCAAGCGTGTGGCCAGTTGACCCGCCATCCAGGCAAAAAGAAGTAACAAGAGTAAGTTTAAAATGTTGAGTTCCATACTATTCCTTTAGCGCTGCCGGAAAAAAAACAGGTGTGTGGCGTTATGCAAACAATGTGGCTTCCATTGCGAAAGCGGAAAATACAATAGCAGGCGATGAAAATTAAATTTTATTGGATTTTTACAATATTTTCATGAGATAGTGAAAATAGTTGTCCAAGCAGGCTTTTAAGAGGTAAAATGTTGACACGTTGTTCAAGCCAGGTATTAGGTCGGATGGTCGTGTTGCCTTAGTTGCAAACCAGAGTGGGCTATGGAACGAATTGTCTCTGCTTTTCCATTCACATTAACAGGTAGTAGTGCGGAATTTCCACTCTGATTACTTTTCCCCTTTTGGTTTGGAGGATATAGTCAATCAAAATTATTATCCATTCGGTGCTTTTTGCATAACTACTTTGCTTCCTTATGTAGTCATCCACTCCTGCGCTCATGCCCCCCTATCGGTCCGATGGGTTCACAGCTCGCAACCGCGTCGGACCAATTGGAAGATGGCGGGAAGGCTCCGATCTGGTGGTTGGTCGCCATACCTCTCTTGTTTTCATTTCAATAGTCAGACAGAAAAGCACTATTGACAGAAATAACCCGAAAAATACCCATAACTATTAAAAATTATACTATTAAAACACAACAATAAATAAATTTTACTCAAGAATTTTAGATGACAAACCAAAATTATAATAGAAAAAAAGCACATAATTTACAGAAAATATTATGATAATTAAAAATAAACACAAAAAATTAATGTATAAATAATTTTACATAAACAAATATTTGTTTAATTTTATATGAATAATATTATCAACTAAAAAATTGTACAACTATGAAAAAATTATCATTATTATCAATTCTAATTTTGAACTTCTCCCTGGCTTACAGTCAGTGGTCAGAAAATGCTTCAAACGTTTGGCTGACAAATTCCAACAAAAGTGTCGGAATCGGTACATCCTCTCCCAAGCAGAAACTCCATGTAGTGGGTGACTACTATGGCAGAGGTGCACTATACCTATACTCATATAGTGGAGACGGAACGAATGGCAACGCTTTCGTTCAAGGCAGAGATGATTCAGGAACGTCAGATATAACTCTTATACTTCGAAGCCAAGATAATGGAGCTTTAAATAATGCTGTAGTAATTAGGCCGGACGGTAAGGTTGACATTGCTACTACTTTTACTTCAGGTTTTACCCTTCAAGTGAACGGCACTGCTGCCAAACCAGGCGGAGGAAGCTGGTCTACCCTTTCAGATGGCAGGTTAAAGAGCAACGTTCGGCCATTTGAGGACGGCCTTAACATTATTAATAAAATCAACCCGGTTTGGTTCAGCTACAACGGAGAGTTAGGGATAAAATCAAACCAGCAGTTTGTTGGGACAATAGCTCAAGACCTCGCAAAGACTGCCCCGTACATGGTCGAAGAATCCCGATTTACTGAATACGACAGCGCTTCGCGAGCTACTATTGAGAAAAACTACCTGACAGCTGACTATAGCGCGTTGAATTTTGTATTGGTAAATGCGATCAAGGAGCAACAAAAAATGATTGATGAACAAAATAACAAAATATCTCAGTTGGAAAAGCGTCTTGAATCTTTAGAAAGTAAAATAAACCGAACTAGCGACACGAAATTAGAAGAAATCAATTTAGGTTCATACCGTGAAGGCACTGACGTTCCAAAATTGAGTCAAAGTTACCCAAATCCTTCTCAGGGAGAGTTGGTAATCCCTTATTATTTGCCACCTAATTCGGAAAATGCAAACATCATAGTTTACGATTTTCAAGGAAAGGAAATATTGAGCAAAAAACTCACAAACAAGGGGCATTCTTCGATCTCAATTTCGGGTCTTAAAGATGGCTTATATTACTATTCTCTTTTATCAGACGGGCAAGATTATGGAATAGAAAAAATAATAGTAAGACATTAGACAATTTTGAACTTTGTTCCCAAGGGATGCTCAAAAGATGAAGCATCCTTTGGGATTAAGATCGATAATCCCATCTTAACAGGAAGCCCCTCTTCCATGCCTTTTCCCGAAGTTTGTTAAGGGTTATCTATCTGCTTGTCCATATACCGGCCAATTCTGCCACTTTCATGGAGGGATCAGAAGGTCCCAAAACTCTCGATTTTACAAGATTGGTCCACTTTTCTTTTAAAGTTTCTCTTTTTGTGGGTGATTTAGAATCTTCGTTTATTGTTTTAAAAGAATCGTCCACTTCCATTTTCAGTTCCTTTGCCAGTGTCTTTATAGCGCTTATGGCTTTTTTATTACTTGATCTTAATAAAATGGCCCCCATTTTTCTGTGTTCGTCTGATGAAAAATAGCAAATGTTCTTCAAATCAATAAAACTTTATTTTCCTTGCTGCATACATCACCATTCGGAGCAGCAAAAATCCGTGAGTAAAGCGCGAAATATTAGTGTCGCCGTACACCCGCTCCCTGTAGCGAATGGGTAGATCTATAATCTTTAAATTGAGCTTGTAGGCGCCAAATAGCAGGTCGAAATCACCGAAAGGATCGAACTCGCCAAAGAACTTGCGGTTTCGCTTGAGGTTTTCATAATCCTTGCGAAACATCACCTTGGTGCCACACAAAGAGTCTTTAA
>CAYUJK010000133.1:0-9173 GCA_964444895.1 uncultured Roseivirgaceae bacterium | reverse complement strand
TGGATCACGTCTTCTTCCAGCAGGGCTTTGTCCTGTATTATTTTTTCTTTTTCCTGCTCCAGCTTTATTTGCTGTATTTCCAGCTCCAGTACTTTGCGCAGCTTCTGCTCTTCGAGTCGTGTTTTTTTAATCTTTTTTTTCACCCATACGGCAATGAGGATAGCTACGCACACAGCCAGCAGACCAAAAAGCGCCAGGGCTGCATTCGTTTGGTACCACACGGGCAGTATTTCAAAATGGTAGCTCGCTTCTTCTGATCTTTCTCCCAGCAAGCTCCGGGATTTTACCCGAAACACATATTTTCCTGGTTTCAGGTAGGTGTATTCCTTCACTGCCGTGCTCTGCCACTCGGACCAGCTTCGCTCCATGTTTTCAAGCATGTAGCTGTACTGCACGTCCGTCTGCGCATTGAAGCCAGGCGTGGCCAGCTCGAACTTCAGCAGGCTGGAGGTATATTTCAGGGCGTATGAATCCCGGGCGGTCGTTTTCAGGGGAGCATATACCAGGCTGTCATTTTCGTTCTGATGGGTCACCTGCGTAATCAGCGTCGTCACAGGCGCTGAGGGCACTTGGTGGGAGAGGTCGAATAAATAGAGCCCGTTGTTAGTGCCGGAAAATACCAGGGAGGTTTCAGATTCGCTCAGCGGCATGATGAATTCCATGCTTTTGATAAATGAACCTTTCAAAGACAGGAACAAATCTTTGTATAAAGGGGAGTCTTTCCGGTCCGTATAAAAGTAGCCCAGTTCATCGTCGAGAATAAACCATGTTTTGTCGTTGTGCTGAAGTATTTTTCGGGTGATAAGTTCCTCGCCCAACTTGCTTGCGAGCGCTTTATGAACCACAAAGCGGTTGCTGCGGGTGTCAAACTGGTAAATTCCCCTGTGGGTAGTGAATACGGTATCCTTATCCCATGCGAAAACATTGATATTATAGGGAGAGGGCAGCCCGTTATTGTCGCTGTAGTGTTCCAGGCCTACGGTGCGGGCAAGCTGGCTGTCTACTTTGATTTTGTAAACGCCTTTGTAGCCGTGGCAAACCCAGAAGGTAGAGGAGCCTGATACTTGCAAAATGTCGCGACTCGAAATGTCAAAACCTGTTATTTTGTTCTTTACCACAAAGGCGCCTTGCTCGGTATGTTCCAGCACATACAGCCCTGTGTAGGCGCAAGCCAGGTAGGTGTTTGGGTAGCCCTGCACCGGTATCACTTTCCATACGCCCATTACCCCTTCCAGGCGATAGATATGATCTCCGTCCACCACAAATACGCCGTTGTCATGGGCTACTACTATTTTTCCTTCGTACAGCCATAGCGACCAGGCCTGGGCCTCCAACCCGCTGATGATTTCGAAGTCTTGCCTCGACAGGTACTGTCCTCCTTTTTTCAGACGGCTTCTGTAAACGCCCTGGTTAGTGGCGATGTAGAAGTGGTTTTTATGCA
Organism: uncultured Roseivirgaceae bacterium; assembly: GCA_964444895.1. GTDB lineage: Bacteria > Bacteroidota > Bacteroidia > Cytophagales > Cyclobacteriaceae > CAJXNP01. Next base: position 7,732 of record CAYUJK010000133.1, on the reverse strand, counting down.
GCAAGGCGTCATACACCGCCGCATTGTCAAAAATGAGCGATACCGGAGAGGAGATTTCGATACAATCAACCCCTTTGTTAAGCAAGGCCCAGATATTTCCTTCTTTTGTTTCAAATAAATTCAGTACGGTGTTGTCCTGGAGATTGGAAAATGCCCTGTTTTCAATCGTAGGTTCTTCCGTGAGCTCGGTGGTGATCACCTGGTTGTTGATGGTGCCCAGGTAGTACATGCCACTTCGCGACTTCAACGCGCAAAATACCTGGTCAATGGAGTTGGCCGGCAAATGCTTTTGAAAAAAGGCTGCCCGTTTTTGCCTGGGAAATACCTGGAACGAAGATCCTTGTTTGGTAAAGGCTATATGTTCCTCATCGTTTTTTCCGGGCAATAGGCTGACGAGATCTTCTTCGTTCAACCACTTTCCCTGGATTATATCTTCTATTTCTAATGTTCGCAGGTTTACAGCTTTCAGTATTTTGCGGTCAACAATGTACAGCCGGTCATTGATGACATTGCTATACGTGAAGAGTTGGTCAGCAGGGAGCGTTATGGCTTTGTTGTCAACCACAGCGATGAGCACCTTAAAACTCCTGAAGATGATATGTCCCTGGGCTTCATGTATTTGCCAGATATCTTCGAAATTCCTGTCCTCGGGTCTGAGCAATTCTTTCATCGACAGGAATTGATAGTGGCCCAACTCATTTTTTACAATTCTGCCCAGGTCGTTGTAGCCGCCCACATACACCTGTCCATCCGAGGCATATTTCAGGCTTCTTACCGTGGAGCCATTGGGGAGTTTGATCAGTTGCCATCGTTCGCCGTCAAATATGAGTACGCCGTCGTTGTTGCCGAAGTAGAGTATGCCTTTGTCGTCCTCGCACATGCCCCAGAATTGCGAATCGGCATTGTAGTCCTCCTTGGTGTAATGAATAACGCGGGGAGTGCCTTTAATGTCCAGACGTAGCAGCAGGTCTTGATCAGCTATATTTCCACCGTTTGCTATTTGAAGCAGGCAGAAGCAGCAGATCCATACAATGCCGCTTGATTTCCATGAGTATTTTATCTGCATTCCACCTCCAATATTTTTTCTTAATAAACTGATTATCAGTATGGTTTTGATGGTTGACGTGTTGCCGATGTAACCGGTTATTTATTTGAAGTATTTTAAGTGTAACTCATTTTTCAGGTAAAAGCAGGCCATAAAATACCTTTGGTAACGAACCAATTTCAATGGATAGGTGGACCAATGCTTTCTAAACTACCACAAATTTATACCTAAAAATAAATGATTATGAAAAAACTTTACGGCGGTGTCGCATCCTTCTTTTATCTGTCAATGAAAAATGAGGCCGGAAAGATACCCAGGTCTCGTGTTTCATTTTATGTGTTTTTTGTGCTCTGCCTGGTGGCAGCGAGTCCTGCCAACGCACAGCTTTTGCGAACGGAAGGGGTAAATATCGTTAACGACGACGATGAGACAGTGATTTTGAGGGGCATGGGCCTGGGTGGATGGATGCTGCAGGAGGGCTATATGCTTCAAACCAATAGCTTTGCCAATCCGCAACACCAGATCAGGGCAGCAATAGAGGGGCTCATCGGTGCGGAGAATACCGACGAATTTTACGAAGCCTGGCTGGCTAACCATTGCACCAAAGCCGACATCGACTCGCTGGCTGCCTGGGGTTTCAACTCCGTTAGGCTGCCCATGCATTACAATCTCTTCACCCTGCCTATAGAAGATGAACCCGTTCCGGGCGAACAAACCTGGCTTGAAAAAGGGTTTGAAATGACCGATCAACTGCTGCAGTGGTGTGCGGAAAACGAACTGTACCTGATTCTTGACCTTCACGCAGCCCCTGGCGGTCAAGGCAATGACGCCGCCATTTCCGATTACGATTCCTCTAAACCTTCTTTATGGGAAAGTGATGCGAACAAACAAAAAACGGTGGCGCTATGGCGGAAACTGGCCGAAAGGTATGCCGACGAACCCTGGATGGGCGGATATGACCTGATCAACGAGCCCAACTGGAATTTCACGCCGGGAGCCAATCAAAACGGCTGCGAAGAAACAAGCAACGCCCCGCTGCGACAGTTGTACATGGATATCACCGCGGCCATTCGGGAGGTGGACCAAAACCACATCATTTTTATTGAAGGAAATTGCTGGGCCAACAACCACGCTGGTATATGGCCCCCGTGGGATGACAATCTTGTGATCAGCTTTCACAAATACTGGAACTACAACGATCCGGGCTCCATCCAGGGCTTTATCAACATGCGCAACCAATACGGCATTCCCCTTTGGATGGGTGAATCGGGTGAAAACTCGAACACTTGGTTTACCAATGCCATCCAGCTCCTGGAAGACAACAACATAGGCTGGGCCTGGTGGCCTATGAAAAAGGTGGGGTCTGTGGTCAATCCACTCACCATCCAAAAGAATGAAGGATACGATGCCCTGCTGAATTATTGGGAAAACGGGGGAGAAACCCCCACAACCGAATTTGCAAAGGATGCCTTGATGCAGCTTGCCGAAAACCTGAAAATAGAAAATAACAGCTATCGAAAGGATGTAGTGGATGCCATGATCCGGCAGCCTCACGGTTATGCTACAAAGCCGTTTGCCCATCATTTTGTTCCGGGAGTAGTCAGCGCGTCTGATTTTGACCTGGGGAGAAATGGGCTTGCGTACTACGATGCCGATACTGCCAACTATCGCGTTTCCACCAATGAATACACCGCCTGGAACCAGGGCTGGGTCTACCGCAACGATGGCGTAGACATTCAGGCTTCGGAAGACAACAGTGAAAAATCAAATGGCTACAACATTGGCTGGACGGCAGACGGCGAATGGATGCAGTACACACTTGACGTCGATTCCTCGGCTGTCTACACGGTCACCGTTCGCTATGCCTCGCCGAATAATGATGGTAAAATACGATTGAATATCGACGGCTCCCCCGCTACCCAGTCGCTGAGCCTGCCTGCTACGGGCGGATGGCAGGAGTGGGGCAATTTCAGTATCGAAAATGTGGCCTTGTACAAGGGTAGCCGTAAGCTACAGTTTTTTATAGAAACGGCGGGGTTTAATTTTGGCTACCTGGAGTTTGTCATCAGCAAGAAGCTTTCGGAGTTGCCTTTTTTTCCGCTGAAAGGAGAAACTAATCGGGATGGCGATCGCATTTTTATTACGCTGAACAAAGAAGTGGATGCCGCATCTTTGGAGGCCGCTACCGGCTTCAGCTATTCAGTGAATGGAACCGCTGCCAATGTAGAAGCTGTTGAGATTGATTCCGAAAGCTCGCGAAGGATGGTTTTACACACGTCTTCAATCGCTATCCTCGACGGAGATGCCGTGCTTGTGTACTACAATGGCAGCCAGGTAAAAGATACGGATGGCGAAGAGCTGCAACACTTTTCAGAGTTGGTTGTGGCGAATAACCTTCCTTTTCACTTTTTGATTCCCGCCCAAATAGAAGCGGAAGATTTCTACCTGAATGTTGGGTTGCAGCTAGAAGCTACATCAGATACCGGGGGAGGTCAGAATATCGGCTACACCAACGCCGGAGACTACCTCGAATACTACATTAACGTCGGAGAATCCGGAGAGTACGATTTGGAAGTGAGAATAGCTTGCCAGAGCAGTGCCGGTATATTGGAGTTTCAGCAGCGATCTAATGATGGTGAAGTGCTTCATAGCGCCCAACTGGATGTGCCCGTAACCGGTGGCTGGCAAACCTGGCAGACGGTAAGCACCAAAATGGAACTGGACGAGGGAAGGGGAATATTGCGGGTAAATATTATCCAGCCCGAGTTTAATATCAATTGGTACCGCTTTGCCAAACCGGGCATTATCAATAGCCTGAACGAAGCCCATCAGGGCAGATTGATCATCTATCCCAACCCGGCCGGGGAATACTTGTTCCTGGATGTACCCTCAGACGATTTTAGTATCGACAATTCCCTTTCTCTGTGGGAATTGAATGGAAGGTTGGTTTTCCACCGGTACGGCCTGCCTTCCGGTGAATTGAAAAGGGTAAACCTGAATGGCCTGCCTTCGGGCTTGTACCTCGTGATGCTGAGCATGAACGACAAAACCTGGAAGAACAAGCTGATTGTAGAATAGCCTCCTGATCGGGCCCCTTCACATTTTTTATCCCCAAAAATTTAATATTAAATCACTGATATACAGAGATGTATGTGGTGATGAAGTAGTAAGGGCGTATGGTCATATTTTGATGTAGTGTTTTAAGTGTATGGGTTTTTTTAGAAGGCCAGACGCCCCCGGATATCTTTAGTTTTTGAAAAATTTTCTGTCAAACCGGTTTCTGTTGAGAATTTTTTATTTCAAACCATTTTAAAATTAATAGTAGTATGAGATTAGAAATTTTACTGTTTTTGAAGAGATTCAAACGATTTCTTCTTGCTTATGGCTTTACGGTTGTCTGGGCATGTGTGTATGCCCAGGATGTGACCGTAAGCGGAAAAATTACGGATAGTCAGTCTGGCGAGGGATTGCCGGGAGTGAGTATCCTGGTTAAGGGTACCGCCATTGGTACCATATCGGATATCGATGGCAAATATACGGTAAACGTTCCCGCTGACGACGCCGTATTGGTAGTCTCTTACGTAGGTTTTGTTACGGAAGAAATGCCCGTAAATGGAAAGAGCATCATCAACATTTCCATGATTCCTGACATCACGGCACTGGAAGAAATCGTGGTGATTGGCTACGGAGAGCAGAAAAAGAGCGTAGTTACCGGCGCCATTTCGAGCGTGAAGAGCGCCGATCTGGAGAAGCAACCCGTATACCGGGTGGAGCAGGCCTTGCAGGGTCGCACATCGGGTGTTACCATCGCTACGGGTTCCGGTCAGCCGGGCTCCGGAGCTACCGTGCGGGTGAGAGGGGTAACCTCGCTGCGCGAAGGTGCTAACAATCCGCTTTGGGTAGTAGATGGGGTAGTGGTAGACCAGGGAGGGATTGGCTATATCAACCAGTCAGATATCGAATCCATCGAAGTGCTGAAAGACGCCTCCTCGCAAGCGATATACGGCGCACGCGCAGCTGCCGGAGTTATTCTCATCACCACAAAAAAAGGCAAGGCTGGCGACTTGAAAATTAACTACAATGGCTTCTACGGCACTTCGGCCCCGGCCAGGAAGCTCAGTCTCCTCAATGCCACGGAGTATGCCACCTTGCGAAACGAAGCGGCTATTGCTGCAGGAGGAAATCCCGTTTATGCCGATCCGCAGTCGCTGGGTGAAGGAACGGACTGGCAAGCAGCCATTTTTAACAACGACGCCCGGCGGCAAAACCATGAAGTAAGCCTCAGTGGCGGTAACGACCGCTCTACCTTTTATGCGTCTTTTGGATATTGGGACCAGGAAGGAATTGTGGCTACCGACATTTCCAACTACAAGCGGTATAACATTCGCCTGAACTCTACTCACAAAGTCAGCAAATGGCTTTCGTTTGGCCAGAACCTGGGCTATGCCCGCGATAAGGCGGTAGGCCTGGGCAATACCAACAGTGAGTTTGGCGGCCCGCTTAGCTCGGCCATCAACCTTGATCCGACCACGCCGCTGGTAGAAACCAATCCCGCATTGGCAAGCCAGGCGCCCTACACCAATGAAAATGTAGTGCGGGATCAAAATGGTCGTCCTTACGGAATATCCACTATCGTGGGGCAGGAGCTGACCAACCCCCTGGCCTACATTAAAACACGGCTGGGCAACTACGGATGGAGCGACAATATCGTCGGCAACGCGTACGTAGAGATCGCACCGGTTAAAGGATTGAAAATACGCTCTACCCTGGGTTCCAAACTTTCCTATTGGGGAAATGAGTCGTTTACACCTTTGTTTTATTTGAATTCCTCTACGGTTAACACCCAGAATTCTTTTCACCGGGCAGAAAACAAAGCACTCGATTGGAACCTGGAAAATACCATTTCTTATTCCAAAGACATTGAAGATCACAGCTTTCAGGTGATGCTGGGGCAGGGGGCCTACAGTGACGGTGCCTCACGAGGAATCAATATTACCTATTTCGACTTGCCGGTTGATAATTTTGATGACGCGTCCTTCAACTATGGCGTGCCGCCTGACCAAAGGGCTGCCGGAGGATATGAAAATCCGGCACACAGAGTATCGTCGCTGTTTGCCCGACTGAACTACAACTTCGGTGAGCGGTACCTGCTGACAGCAGTGTTCAGAAGGGATGGCTCCTCGCGGTTTGGTTCCAACAACAAATACGGATTTTTTCCCTCGGCTTCGTTGGGTTGGGTGCCTTCCCTTGAAAATTTCTGGCCTGCGAACGACCTCGTTAATTTTCTGAAAATTAGAGGTGGATATGGTGTAGTGGGTAATGACAACATAGGCAACCACATGTACCTGGCTACCATAGGCAGCGGACGAAACTATGCTTTTGGTACCGGCGGTGCATTGTACAACGGCTTTAGCCCCAACGCGCCATCTAATCCCGACTTGCAGTGGGAAGAGACCGCGCAAACCAATATTGGCTTCGAAGCTACCTTGCTGCAAGATTTCTCGCTGACATTCGACTGGTACAAAAAGGTGACGGACGGTCTTTTGATGAATCCCCGTATCCCCGCTTACGTGGGGGCGATTGGCAATCCGGCAGCCAACGTAGGAAGCATGGAGAACTCGGGAATTGAAGTGGAGCTGGGTTACAGAAAGAACATAGGAAACCTTAATTTTTCACTCAGTGGAAATGCATCGTATATGCAAAACAAGGTGACACACCTGGGCGATGGCATCGATTTCTTGTCAGGAGGACAAACTTTCCAGGCGAGCAGCCACCCAATCACCCGCACTGCAGTAGGCCAGCCGATCAATTCTTTTTATGGATTTGAAAGACTAGGAATATTCCAGACGCAGGAAGAAGTACTCGGCCACGTAAATTCTCAAGGCCAGGTGATCCAGCCCAATGCCCGGCCGGGTGATTTTATCTGGGCAGATCGCGACGACGATGGCGAGATCACCGAGAATGACAGGACGTTTATCGGCAACCCCATGCCTTCCTGGACCTATGGGATGACACTGAGTGCCGAATACAAGGGGTTTGACCTCGTGGTCTTTGGCCAGGGAGTGGCCGGAAATATGATCTTCCAGGGATTGCGCAGGCTGGATGTAGCCAATGCCAACTACCAATCAGCCGCGCTGGGCCGGTGGACGGGTCCCGGAACTTCCGATAGCTATCCACGCCTGGTAAATGGCGACCCTAACAACAATTTCGCCAACCCCTCTGACTTTTACCTGGAAAAGGGAGACTACTTCCGGCTAAAAACCGTCCAGGTGGGCTACTCGCTGCCGTCTTCCCTTATAGGCAAAGCCGGATTGGATAGGGTGAGAATCTACGTGATGAGTGAAAACCTGCTCACTTTCACCAACTACACCGGCTACGACCCGGAAATCGGCGGTAATGTGATGAGCATCGACCGGGGTATTTATCCCCAGGCGCGTTCATTTTTGCTTGGGCTGAATGTTGGGTTTTAACTGTAATTTTTAAAAAGAATAAAATGAGAAGACTATATATAAAATGTTTCGCGGCGTTTGCGGGGATTTTTTTCCTCAGCGCCTGTAGCACAGATTTTCTGGAAGTAAAACCTGTAGGTACTGATCTGGAAGAAAACTACTATCGCAATGCCCAGGAAGCCTATAATGGCCTGGTAGCTACCTACGATGTAGTGGGGTGGATTGGTAATAATTTGGT
>CAYUJK010000132.1:0-9210 GCA_964444895.1 uncultured Roseivirgaceae bacterium | reverse complement strand
ACGAGTTCAGCTTTAACCCCACCCCTGAAAGCAAAGAACTGACTGAAAAGAAATATCGCTATGGCGACACGATCAAAACGGAGTACTTCAAGTTTGTGATCACTCTCACCGAACACTTTAATGAGCGGGACGACCACAAATACTATTTTTTTAGGGTGAACAGCCGGTCGGCACAAACCAGCTATCTCTCAAAGAACGTCGCGGTACAACCGCTCGATTTTAAGGCCAACACCATCACGCTTTCATTCAAAGACAACAACAAACAGAAAGCCAGAGACATGGTAACGGCACTTGACACACTCTACCTATACTACAGCCAACAAGAGAAAAATAAAGAAAACAATCAGAAGATCACTTTCCTAAACGAGCAGCTCAAGGCCACGGAAGAGAAACTCAGCGAACTCGAAACTTACTTCGAAAACTTCACCATCACCTACAAAACCACCAGCCTCGACGCCAACCTCTCAAAGACTATCGCTATTTTGGAATCGCTCGATTCTCAAAGGCTCAACATTCAACACAGGCTGAAACTGGTAAACGAGGTATATGAAAAAGTGCTCCACGAAGATAATTTTGTGCTCAGCACGGTAGAGCTTTCTCAACTGCCGCAAAATATCGCTACCGAAATTCAAAACTATGAAAAGCTGCTCCAGGAGAAGCGAAAAATAGAAAACTCCTACAAACCCGGCACATTTGTATTTCAAAAAGCACTGAGCGAGCTGGAATACGCCGGCCAACGGATAACGCTCTACGTAAGCGAATACAAAAACAGCCTGCTGCTCCAAATGGCAGACTTGCGAAAACGACAATCTGAGTTGGAAACGCGATTTGCCACCCTCCCTGCAAAAAAAACTGAGTACACCAAGACCGAACGCTACTACAATCTCTACGAGGAGTTTTACCTCTCGCTTATCAAAAACAAAGCACAGTTCGAACTGGCCGAAGCCGGCACTACTACGGACTATAAGATACTTTCTCCAGCCAGTTCACCCTCTAACCCGATAGCCCCAAATGGCGTGTTGTATTACAGCATTAGTGCGATAATAGGCATACTACTGAGTGTCATGTTTATCGGAGTCCGCTATCTGCTACACAACAAAATATCCGGCCAGCGAGAACTGGAACATCTTACCCAGTATCCTGTGTTGGGCAGTATCCCCTACTATCCCAAAGAGAAAAGTGAAAACAGCCGGCTGATCGTAGACAAATATCCGAAGTCAAACCTCAGCGAGGCATTTCGCGCCCTGCGGACGAATATGGAATTCATCACCTCCAGAGACAGCAAGCCAGTAATCTGCGTGACCTCATCTACCAGTGGCGAAGGGAAAACTTTTGTGGCCGTGAACCTGGGAGGTATCATCAGCATGCTCAAAACCAGGGTGATCATCCTGGATCTGGATATGAGGAAACCCCGCCTGCAAAAGGTTTTCTACAACAACATGGCCAGCGTGGGTATGAGCACCATCTTGATTGGCAAGACCAAAGTGGAAGAATGCATCCAAAAAACCAGCATTGACAACCTCGACTATATTGCTTCGGGGCCTATCCCGCCAAATCCTGCCGAATTGATATCAAGCGAGTATTTTGAAAAAACCCTGGAAACGCTGAAGAAAAAATACGATACTATCATCATCGACACTCCCCCGGTAGGCCTGGTAACGGACGGCATCATAGCTATGCGAAAAGCCACCATTCCGCTGTTTATCGTGCGGTCCGACTTTTCAAAAAAGAACTTTGTAAAAGCCATACATAAACTCATAAAAATACACCAACTGAACAACGCCGGGTTTATCATCAACTCGGTGAAAAAGACGGGAAGCTACGGCTACGGCTACGGCAAAAACAGCTACGGCTACTACGAAGAGGATGAAAATGCAACAATATTCAAATTGAAGGGGTTATTAGGACTATAATGTTCAGTTTTTTAAAGAAGAAATCAGAGACTTTTGAAAATCCGGTAAAAGTAGATATCCATTCCCACCTTATACCGGGGATTGACGACGGCGCTAAATCGCTGGAAGAATCCATTGCTATCATCAAGAGCTTTTGCGACTTGGGCTATAGGAAATTGGTGACTACTCCTCATATCATGAAGGAGTTTTACGATAACAATGCCGACACCATCAGCAGCCAGTATCGCATTCTCAATGAAAAGCTCAAGGAAGAAAACCTGGATATCGAAGTTGAGTTTGCTGCTGAGTATTACCTCGACGAATTTTTGATCGAAAAATTAGAGAAGAAAGAACCGCTACTTACTTTCGGGCCTCAATATGTGCTTGTAGAAACCTCCTTTTACAACGCCCCCGTTTTTTTGAAAGATGTGTTCTTCAAATTGAGCACACAGGGATATAAGCCTGTGTTTGCCCACCCCGAGCGATACCTGTATCTGCACCAGGACGCCAAGCTCCTGGACGAACTCCACGATATGCAGGTACTTTTTCAGATAAATATCGGCTCACTCTCGGGCTACTATTCGCCGGCAGTGAAGAAACTGGCTGAAAAAATGATCGAGAAAAAGTATGTCCATTTTTTAGGAACTGATTGCCACAACCTTAATCAGCTCGAAACGATTAAAAAGGCATATAGCTCCAAAATCTACAAATCGCTACCCTTTGAAAATATTCTTAATAACACGCTGATGGGCGAATAACTAAATTTTCGGATTGGAGCGTTTCTTTTAATTAATTCTTATATTTGACAGAGTCACAAGATCACTTTCTAACCCCTCTGAGGAGAAAATATATGAGCGAAGAATTTAGAAAAAAAGACGATCTTAAACATCTTATTAAATCCTTTGAGTCTCAGCTAAAAAAAGACAATATCACCTTTTACAGCGTTGAAGAATTCGAACAAATCATCGACTACTACCTGGACGAAGGAAACAATAAAAAGGCTCTACAGGCCTGCAACATAGCCATTGAGCAAAACCCCTACTCCACCGAGCTGAAGCTGGACAAAGCCCAGGTATTGGCAAACCTCAACAGGATAGAAGAAAGTGAGGAAATGCTAAATATGGCGCTGATCATGCAGCCTAACGACCCCGAGACACTGCTTTTGAAGGGGAACATCCTATCGAATGCCGGCAGGTTTCAGGAAGCCATTGACACCTATGAAAAAGCACTCCCTTTTTCGGACGACGTGGAAGAGATCAACTACTCTATCGGCTTTTGTTTTCAGAATCTGTACCACTACGACAAAGCCATAGAGTATTATAAAAAGACGATACAGGCCAATATCAATCACGAAAATGCGCTTTATGAGCTGGCCTACTGCCTGGATGTAACAGGCCAGTTGGACAAGAGTGTAGACTACTACAAAAAGTTCATTGACCAGGATCCTTATTCACAATATGCCTGGTATAACCTGGGAATCGTATACAACAAGCTAGGGCAGTTTGAGCAGGCCGTCGAAGCGTATGAGTTTGCCATTGCCATTGACGATGCCTTTGCGTCAGCTTATTTCAACCTGGGAAACTCGTACATGAACCTGCGGCGATACAGCAAGGCTATAGATTGTTTTCGGCAAACCCTCGAAAGCGAGGGGCCAAGCGCCGAGGTGTACTGCTGTTTGGCGGCTGCCTACGAAAAATTAGAACATTTTGACCTGGCCATCAAGTATTACCAAAAATCCTACAAGTTAGACTCTCTCTACGATGAAGCCTGGTACGGGGTGGGATATTGCTTGTGCAAGCAGGAAAAGTGGCATCAGGCCATCCATTTCCTGACCAAAGCACTCAAAATAAACAGCGAAAACGCCATTTACTGGAAAACACTGGCTGAAGCTGAATATCAAACCGGCAATCTGGTGTCCAGCATCGACGCTTATGAAGAAGCCAACTTGCTCACTCCCGATGACATAGACATCAGCCTTAAATGGTCGTACATCTACTACGAACAAGGCGACTATGAACAAGCGCTCTCCATCGTGCTTTCCGCTATCGAAGAAAATCCAGAGGAATCTTTTTTATACTATAGGGCTACCGCTTATCTAATTGCAGCAGGTAAATACAAAGAAGCCTTTGCATATTTAGAAAATGGATTAATTTTGAACTTCGAAAATCATATCAGCCTTTTGGAATTTTTCCCCAAGTTAGAAACCCAAAAAGCGCTGTTCAAAATCATCGATCAGTATAGAAAAGACAATTATTGAATTAATGAATTACTTTTTGAAAGATTTGCCTGAGCGGAGCCAAAAACCCAGACAGGTAGGATATACTATGGCTATGGATAAAGGATTGAGTATCCGTCAAACTGAAGATTTTTTGAGTATCTGTAGCGAATACGTAGACATTGTAAAGCTTGGATGGGGCACTTCGTTTGTAACGCCGAATCTGAAAGAAAAGATAAAAATATATCAGAGTCACAAGGTCCCGGTTTACTTCGGAGGCACACTTTTCGAGGCTTTTATCGTCAGAGATCAGTTTGACGACTACGTAAAGGTGCTGGACAAGTACAACGTGGAGTACGCTGAAGTTTCGGATGGCTCCATAGAACTGGACCACGATGTAAAGTGCGAGTATATTCGCAAGCTGGCAGAGCGAGGCACGGTGCTGTCAGAAGTTGGCTCAAAGGATGTAGATAAGATTATCCCGCCATATAAGTGGATAAAGCTGATGCAGGAAGAACTTGACGCAGGCGCCTGGAAAGTGATAGGAGAAGCGCGCGAAAGTGGCAACGTAGGGCTGTTCCGGTCTACCGGAGAGGTGCGATCCGGTTTGGTGGAAGAGATATTGACCAAAATACCCTTTGAAAAAATTATATGGGAAGCGCCACAGAAATCGCAGCAAGTTTGGTTCATAAAACTTCTGGGAAGCAACGTGAACCTGGGTAACATAGCTCCGGAAGAAGTAATCCCACTGGAAACCATAAGATTAGGCCTGCGAGGAGACACCTTTGATCACTTTCTGAAAATGGAAAACGAATAAAGTTCCTGAATGAGATCTATTAAAGATTATCTGCTGTTGGTGGTAAAAGGCATGGCCATGGGCGCGGCTGATGTGATTCCTGGCGTGTCGGGTGGCACCATTGCGTTTATCACGAATATTTATGAAGAACTGCTGGAGTCCCTAAAGTCTATCAACGGGGCTGCATTCGCCTATTTAAAAAGATTCCAGTTCAATTATTTGTGGTCTCATATTAACGGAAATTTTCTGCTCGCGGTATTTGGAGGCGTGTTTATCAGTATCCTTTCTTTTGCCCGGGTTTTTCATTACCTGCTTGAGAGCTATCCTATCCAACTCTGGTCATTTTTTTTCGGGCTCATTCTCATCTCTTCCATTTGGGTCTTAAAAAGAATTAAGAAGTGGAACGTAATCATCGCGTTGGCGGGCATTGCAGGATGTTTAGTCGCCTATTTTATCACTTCTGCTTCGCCTGCCTCTACTCCGGAAGGACATCTTTTTACTTTCCTGTCTGGCGCAATCGCCATTTGTGCTATGATCCTCCCGGGGATATCGGGTAGTTTTATCTTACTCATTCTGGGGAAATACCAGCCCATACTGTTGGCTGTCAAAAACTTTGATATCCTGACCATTCTCGTATTTCTGGCAGGCTGTGTAACAGGGCTGCTTTCATTTGTTCGTCTGGTAAGCTGGTTTTTAAAAAAATATCACGATACCACGGTTTCTGTGTTGGCGGGTTTTATGGTTGGCTCGCTTTACAAAGTATGGCCCTGGAAAATCACGGTCACCTCACGAATGAATAGCGATGGCGAACTGGTACCACTGCTACAGGACAACATCCTTCCTACAGTCTATCTGCAAAAAACGGGCGAAGATCCTCATATTCTTTCGGCACTATTGTTTTTTGCCATCGGAATATTCCTGGTAGTTTTTCTGGAAAAGCTCGCCAACTACATCTCCGAATCAAAAACCGGAATGTGATGGGTATTGCCTCTTGCAAATAATACATTTATGATTAACCAACAGTACGGTCTTATTGGCAAGACACTGAAGTATTCATTTTCAAAAAAGTATTTCAGCCAGAAATTCGAAAATGAAAATATACAACACGCTTCATACGAACTTTACGAGCTTGAGACCATCGAAAAAATTAGCGAAGTACTGTCCAATCCCAAACTCAGGGGATTTAATATTACCATTCCCTACAAGGAAGAAATCATGCCCTTTCTGCACCAACTGGATGTCAGCGCCCAAAAGGTGGGTGCGGTAAACGTGGTAAAAGTATTGCAGAACGGACAACTGAAGGGGTATAACTCCGACTACTATGGCTTTAGGGAATCATTGGAAAAATGGACAAATGTAGCCGATATAAACCACTCGTTGATTCTCGGCACCGGTGGCGCGGCCAAAGCCATTAAAGTGGCACTAAAAGACCTCGGTATTTCTTTTCAAACCGTTTCCCGGTCGGAAAAGCGGGGTCAAATCACCTACGGTTATTTAACGAAAAATCCCGGCCTTATTGACTCACACAAATTGATTATCAACTGCACACCGCTAGGCACATTCCCCCATGTGGAAGGTAAACCCGAAATTGACTATCAACGCCTAACGCCTTCCCATCTTCTGTATGACCTCGTGTACAACCCTGAAATTACAGCTTTTATGAATGAGGCATTGAAAAGGGGTGCAAAAGCAAAAAACGGACTGGAAATGCTGATTTTACAGGCCGAAAAATCATGGGAGATCTGGAACAAGGAAGAATAGAGGGGCACACTACAAGTCTGCAACATCTTTTTCAAACCGCTCTATGAACTTCCGCTCTTCCACGCTAAGACCTTCAAAGGCCTGAGCTACTTTCGATATCACATTGATAAACTTGCGTTTCATGTCTTCATCAAATTCACTTCTGTGCGATTTTATGGTGAAAAGGGCAAAATCGTACGACTGTTTCAAGTCAGGAGCTACTTTGTTTTCTAATAACCTGAACCGATTGATTGCCCATTCAGAATCACTCGATAGCTCACTTTTGATGATCTGATAAAAAGCGGCCTTTTCGTCGGACTGCAGTTCACCATCAGCCAGGGCCATTGAGTATGCCAGTTCGGCCAATGCTTGAATAAGTACGGGATTAGCCATTAATTATATTTTACTTTTGCCCTTAAATATCGTTCAAAATTAAGAAATTGAACTTCTGTTCATGTACTATTTATTCCACTGACCATAAAAACATACCATTAAATTTCTATGGAGTTTCAACTGACAAGCGAATACTACCCTACCGGCGACCAACCCAAAGCAATAGAGCAACTGGCAAATGGTATAAGAAACGGGGAGCCAGCACAGACACTCCTCGGCGTGACGGGATCAGGGAAAACCTTTACTATGGCAAATGTGATCGCCCAGGTTAACAGCCCCACGCTCGTACTTAGTCACAACAAAACGCTGGCTGCTCAGCTATATGGCGAATTGAAACAATTTTTTCCCGATAATGCGGTAGAATACTTCATTTCCTACTACGACTACTACCAACCTGAAGCATACATCCCGTCGTCCAACGTGTATATCGAAAAAGACCTTTCGATCAACGAAGAAATTGAGAAATTGAGGTTGAGTGCTACTTCCCAATTGCTAACGGGCCGTCGCGACATAATCGTAGTAGCCTCGGTATCCTGCATATATGGTATTGGCAACCCAGAGGAATTTGGGAAGAATGTGATTAAAATTCAGCAGGGAGATACCATTTCGCGCAACAAGTTTTTGCACGACCTGGTAGACATACTCTACAGCCGAAGTACGGCAGAATTTAAACGAGGTAATTTCCGGGTACAGGGAGACACTGTAGACGTATTTTTAGCCTACGCGGATTTTGCAGTGCGAGTAATTTTCTGGGGCGACGAAATTGAAGCCATCCAAAGAATTGACCCAATTGATGGAAAAAAAATAGAAGAAGAAAGGATCTTTACCATCTATCCCGCCAATTTGTTTGTCACCAGCAAAGAACTTATCAATACGGCCATTAGGGAGATACAAGATGACCTGGTTCAGCAGATAGCTCTCTTTGAGGGTGAAGGCCGGTATGCTGAAGCGAAAAGGATAAAGGAGCGAACCGAATTTGACCTGGAAATGATCAGAGAACTTGGCTATTGTACTGGAATTGAGAACTATTCAAGGTATTTTGACAGGCGCCAGTCAGGCTCAAGACCCTTCTGCCTTCTGGATTATTTTCCAAATGACTACCTGATGATCATCGATGAAAGCCACGTGACGGTGCCCCAGATTAGGGCAATGTGGGGCGGAGACCGTTCCAGAAAGGTAAACCTTGTGGATTATGGTTTCCGACTTCCTTCTGCGCTTGACAACCGCCCATTGACCTTTAACGAATTTGAGCAAATGATAAACCAGGTCGTGTTTGTCAGCGCTACGCCCGCTGACTATGAACTGCGCAAATCTGAAGGTGTAGTGGTAGAGCAACTTATCAGACCTACCGGACTTCTTGACCCGGAAATAGAAGTGCGCCCAAGTCTAAACCAAATTGACGACCTCATGGAAGAAATAGATGAGCGGATAAAGATGGGCGACCGGGTATTGGTGACCACGCTGACTAAACGAATGGCCGAGGAGCTGAGCAAATACCTGGAAAGAGCAGGTATTAAGTGCCGCTATATTCATTCGGAAGTCAAAACACTCGACAGGGTCGAAATCCTGCGTGAGTTGAGATTAGGGGTATTTGATGTGCTCATAGGTGTAAACCTGCTGAGAGAAGGCCTTGACCTTCCCGAAGTATCACTTGTGGCGATATTAGATGCCGACAAAGAAGGGTTTTTAAGAAATCAAAGATCATTGGTACAAACCATAGGCAGAGCAGCGCGCAATGAAAACGGCAAGGTAATCATGTATGCCGATACCATCACCGATTCCATGCAGGTAGCCATCGATGAAACTAACCGCAGGAGGGCCATACAAATTGAGTATAACCTGGAACACGACATTACACCAACTACGGTAAGAAAATCCAGAGAGGCTATCATGGGACAAACCAAAGTAGCTGATAAGAAAAAGATCAATAAAAAGTACTATATAGAAGAAGAACCCAGCATAGCCGCTGATCCCGTGGTACAATACATGTCAAAACCTGATATCAAAAAGCTGATAGAAAAGACACGCAAAAACATGGAGAGGGCGGCAAAGGACCTCGATTTTATGGAAGCAGCAAAACTGAGAGATGAGTTGATGGAGCTGGAAAGGCTTTTATAGCAATAGCACAGGCGAGACAATAAAAAAGCCTCAACAGTATTGTTGAGGCTTTTTAG